>DASZFR010000210.1:0-13218 GCA_035939635.1 Solirubrobacteraceae bacterium | reverse complement strand
CGGGCGCACGGCGCGTTGTGCCATTCGAAGGTGCGGCGACGCTCTACTCGACCTCGGGCTGGCTGCGTGGCGCGCCCGAAAGCGACGACGGCAACGTCCTGAAGCTGATCAAGGCGCTACGCCGCGCAGGCGTTCGCAGCGTGACGCTGAGCGCCGAACGCGTCGACTTCAACATGCTGGCCCTCCAGACGATGGGGGAAGAAGCTGGTGTCGAAGCTGGCTCAGACCCTGCCCTTCGGCCGCTTGGCTCCCTGGTGCTAGAGGCACCTCATACCGCGATGCCGGCACCTTGCCAACGGCTCAGCGATGGCACAGGCGTCTACGTCGTCGTGACAGACGAAATAACGCCACAAGCGCTCGCCCACGGTGCGTACACCTGTCCGAGAAGTGGCTGACGCTAGAGGTTCAGAGCGAGCGGGCAGATCCAGCCTCGCTATGGGTGACCTCTTCGGCCACGCGTGAGCGGGCTAGCTTTCGCCGTACACGAACGGCAGCTCGTCTGCGATCTCGGCTAGCAGCGGGGCTTGCGAGTCGCGCTCGGAAACGATCAGCTGATCGGCGGGCAGCGGCCACTCGATCCCCACCTGCGGGTCGTTCCACGCGATCCCGCGCTCGACCGCCGGGTCGTAGTACGCGGTTTGCTTGTAGAGCACGTCGGCCACGTCTGAGAGCACACAGAAGCCGTGCGCAAAGCCAACGGGCAGGTAGAGCTCGCGCAGCGACTCGTCGTCGAGCGCCACCGCCTCCCACTGCGCGTAGGTGGGCGAGCCGTGTCGCAGGTCGACGGCCACGTCGAGGATGCGCCCGCGCGCGCAGCGCACGAGCTTTGCCACGCCGTCGCCGATGTGAAAGTGCATGCCGCGCAGCACGCCGTGGGCCGAGCGCGAGTGGTTGTCCTGGATGAATCGATCGCCGGCCGGGATTCCAAGCTGCTCGTGCCACCGCTCGCGGTAGGTCTCGCAGAAGAAGCCGCGCTCGTCGCCATGGGCGACCGGCTCGATCGCCACGAGCCCCGAGAGCCGAGTTGGCAGCACCCGCATAGGCGCAAGAGCCTAGCCGCAGGCAGGCTACTATCGACCGGCTGCCGGCCATGACCACGCAAGCGCCCTCACCGGTCCGAGGACGGAAAGACAGCGGCTGGCGCTCCGCGCTCGGCGCCGCGCGCAACGCCATCGCGCGCTCTTCGATCGACGCGCGCCTGGCTGCGGCGGCTGTGGTGGCCTCGCTCGGAGTCACCGTGTGGTGGCTCACCCAGGACACCCGCGTGGCGGACTTCTACAGCGCGAGCCAAGCCCACTTCGCGTTCATCGTGCGCGACGAGGTTGCGCGCGGCGACATCTTCAGGCCGCTCACCGAATGGGACAACTATCCGCCGCTGGGACGCATCATCGGCGCGATCGGCGTGTTCCTCGGCGGGCACGGCATCCACGCGGTGCAGCTTGCGCTCGATCTCATCTTCATCCCCGCGCTCGCCCTCGGCTGCTACGGCGTCGGACGCTTGGTCGCGGGAACCCGCGCCGGCCTGCTCGCGGCGCTGTTCGCGCTCGGCGCGCCGATGATCGTGTCGGAGTCCCATGAGGTCTACCTCGATCCGCTGCAGGCCGCGCTGGTCGCGCTTAGCGTGCTCGCGATCCTCGCGTCACGCCGCTTCGAGCGCACGCGCATGGCTGCTCTGGCGGGGCTTCTGTCGGCGCTTGCGATGCTCGCCAAGGAGACCACGCCGATCTTTCTGGCCGGCGTGATCCTGGTGGCGCTGGCGCGGGGCGGCTGGCGCAACTTGCGCGGCGTGGCGGCGTACGCGGGCGCCCTGGTCGTGCTCGGCGCGCCGTGGTATCTCGGACACCTCGGCAAGCTCAACAGCCTGGTGGGCACCACCGCCAACCCACCGCCAAAGCTCGCGGCCGCGGTGCACGCCGCGACCCCGTCTCACGCGAGCTTTGAAAACGTCAGCTGGTACTTCTGGGACGCCGCAAACCCGCAGCTGCGCGCGCCGCTGCTCGCGCTGTTGATCGTGGGCACGATCGCCGCGATACGCAGCGCGATCGTCGACCGCCGCCCCGAGAACCTGCACGCCGAGCTGCTCGGGGGTGCGCTGGTGTCCTACGTTGGCATCTCGCTGATCACGATCAAAGACCCGCGCTACTCGCTGCCCGCGCTCGTGTACATGGCGGTGCTCGCCACATCGTGGATCCCCGCGCTGCGCCCATCCCTGCGAGCTGTGCTCACGGCGGTGCTGGTGGCCGCGGTCGCGGTGAGTTTCATCAGCGTCGACTTCGGCGTCGGCGGTCGCGGCTATGCCGCTCGTGTTGCGCTGTCCGGGGCCAATCCCGAAAAACCGCCGGGCCAGCGCTTCTTCACGGCGTACGCCACGACCGGCTGGCTGCGCGGGCCGCCGCAGAGCGACGACGGCGACGTCCTCGCCCTGATGCATGGCCTGCGCCGCGCGGGAGTCGGCGCCGTTACCTCCTGCTGTGGTCTGGAACGCCCCGAAGCGGGGATCGACGGCGGCGCCGAGCGCGAAGACTTCAACACGATCGGCTTGCTCGTGATGGCACACGAAGCGGGACTGCAATACGCACAGCAGCAGACCGAACTGCGGCCCACAGACGTGTTCCTCGCGCTGCACGCGCCGATCCCGGGCGCGCCTCCGTGCCAGCGCCTGCACGACGGCACCGGCATCTACGCCATCCTCGGCAACCCCATCGGCAAGCCCTTCTCGCGCTACACGTTCATCTGCCCCGGCCGCACGCCGGCCGTGTACGGCTACGCGCCGCAGTCGGTGGCGCTCCCGCGCGCGAGCTGAGATGAGCAGAGCCGACCACGCCCGTCACGCCGGCGCCACCGAGCGCTGCGACGGCGAGCCTCGCTGGCCACCGGGCCCGCGCCAGCCGCGACTCTCCGAGGGTGAGCTGCACGTGTGGCTTGCCGACCTCGAAGAGGTACCGGCCGCCGTGAACGGCTCGTTGTCGGCAGACGAGCGAGCGCGGGCGGCCGGCATCCTCAGCCCGGCCAAGGGCGAGCTGTGGGCGCGGTCGCGCGGCGTTCTGCGCGAGCTGCTTGGCAGGTACGCGGAGGTCGATCCGGGCGCGTTGCGATTCGCGCGCGGCGCGCGCGGCAAGCCCCATCTCGCAGTGCCGGCGCGCGCGATCGTGTTCAACGCCTCTCACTCGCACACGATCGCGCTGTACGCGTTCGCGGTCGCGGGCAACGTCGGGATCGACGTGCAGGTCGACCCGCGCGGCGGTGACCCCGAGGCGGTGGCGCGGCGAGCGTTTGGCGCGCCCGCCGCGCGGCAGCTGCGGGCCACTTCGCGGCACGCGCGCCGGCGAAGCCTCGCGCGCACGTGGGCGATGCACGAGGCGCTACGCAAGTGCTCCGGGGAGGGCATCTGGGGTACGGGCGAGGCGCAGCTCGGCCAGGCCGCAGCGGCTCCGGCAGGGCCCTGGGCGCGGCAACTCGAGCCAGGCGGAGCCGCCGGCGCCGTGTGCTGGAGTGCGACGCCGAGCGCGCTTCGCTGCTTCACCTGGGCGCCATAGCATCCGGACGCCCGCTCGCTGGGGCGAGCGCTGCTAGGGGACTTTGTGACGACTGCGCACGCGCCTGCGGCGGGAGCGGTGTTTCTTTCGCGCGTGGCCGCTCTTTGCCTTGTGGCCCGCGCTCGAGGAAGCGGTGCTGTGGACGATCGTGAGCGTGGTTTGCGAGACGTTTCGCTCTTGGTCGTAGGCGAGGACCGTGAGCGTGTGGCGTCCCAAGGGAATGTGCTTGGCGCCCTGCCATTCCAAAAAGCCCGACAACGTCGACGGGTAGGTGCCGCCGCCGTAGTTGCGGATCAGCTTGCCGTCGATCTTCAGCGTGATGCGAAATACGCCCTGCGAGCTGCGCGCCACCACGTGGATCGGCAGCGGGCCGCTGTAGCGGACGTTGTTGGCCGGCGAGAGCACAGAGATCTGCGGGCCGGTGAACACGCCGCAGGGCTCGGTGAGCTGATCGCCCTTGGTGACGTAGGAGCGCATCGCGCCGAACGCCGGCTTGCGCGACCCGTTGGTGCGCACGAGGCCGTTGGACAGCGTTGCCTCGTCCTGCAGCGGAAACCACAGCGCGACCTGCACGTACGGGTCCTGCGCCATGCAGTGGTAGGCCTGAGCGAGATATTCAGCCTGTTCGGCCGGGGTCACGCCTTCGGGCTTCTGTCCCGCGAACGTCCCCTCCGAACACACGGCGGTGGTGGTGCGCCAGCTCATCTCGGTCATCCAGATCGGCTTGTCGTCGCCGTTGGCGAGCATCGTGGCGTGGACTTCGCGGTACGCCAGGAACGAGTCGTCGATCATGCGGCCGTCGACGCCGCGCAGAAAGTCATACGGCGACAGCACGTCGCATGCCGTGTCGGTGTGCACGCCGACGGCGTCGAAGTAGCCCTTGCCGCCCGCCTCATAGACGCCTTGCAGGAACTCGAAGTCGTTGCCCGTGAGCCCTCCCAGTACGACCGTCGCCTGCGGATCGACGGACTTGACCGCGGGGTAGGCCGCCTGCAGCAGCGCGACGTACGCCGCCGGGTCGGGGGCCCCGGTCCACCAGCGCGGAGCGTCCTCCTCGTTCCAGATCTCCCAGGCGGCCACGCGACCCGCCCAACGCTGGGCGAGAACGTGTACAAAGGCCGCGTAGTCGACGGGGTGCGGGGGCGCGTGCGGGTCGCCCGAGCCCGACTCCCAGGCCGGGGTGTTGACCACATCGGCGATCACTTTGCTCCCCGCCGGCAGGCCCGCGAGGATCTGTTCGTAGTAGGAAAGCTGGGCAGGCGCGAACACTCCGCGCGCCGGCTCGAAGTCGGGCCAGTTGACAAAGAGGCGCACCCAGTGGCTGCCGAGTTCTTTGACGTACGTGAGCTGCTGAGCGTTGGGTTCGCGCAGGTTCACGCCCGCTTCGGCGGCGAACGCCGGCGGGCTGCTCACACCGATGAGCACCAGCGCGAGCGCGCCAGCCACCGCCAACCGGCGCGTTGCCGTGCCTAAAGACGTCGCCATCGCCCGTCGTGCGGTGGTTGCGCCGGCGCTCGTCACACGCTCTGCTCGGCCGCGAGCCGCGAATGCTTAACGCGTCCGCCACGCTCTAGACGCAAAGCCATGCGCCGGGGCGCGGGTCGCCCGGTGGGTCGGCAGGGTGGCAGGCGTCGCTTCGCCCGCTGCTACCGTTTTTTGGCCTTTGACGTCCGTGCCTCCCCTATCCGCGGTCATGCCGGCGGCCGGAGCGCTGCGGGAACCGGCGGCTGTCGCCGTGACCGGGGTCAGCAAGACGTTCAAGCTGCCCCACCAGCAGTACCACACGCTCAAGGAGCGCGCACTGCACCCGTTTCGCGCGCGCACATTCGACGTGCTCCAAGCCGTCAACGAGGTCAGCTTTGACGTCGCGCCGGGCGAGTTCTTCGGCATCGTGGGCCGCAACGGCAGCGGCAAGAGCACGCTGTTGAAGTGTCTTGCGGGGATCTACCACACCGACGAGGGGGAGCTGCTGGTCAACGGCCGGCTGTCGCCCTTCATCGAGCTCGGGGTGGGGTTCAACCCGGATCTTACGGCGCGCGACAACGTTGTTATCAACGCGATCATGCTGGGACTCACGCGGCAGCAGGCGCGCGAACGCTTTGACGACATCATCGAGTTCGCGGAACTGGAGGAGTTTCTCGACCTGCGTTTGAAGAACTACTCCTCGGGGATGACCGTGCGGCTCGCGTTCTCGATTGCAATTCAGGTCGACGCCGACATCCTGCTGATCGACGAGGTGCTCGCGGTGGGCGACGCCACCTTCCAGCAGAAGTGCTTTGACGAGTTCCACCGCCTCAAGGAACGAGGGAGCACGGTTCTGTTCGTGTCGCACGACATGGGCGACGTGCAACGGTTCTGTGACCGCGCGATGCTCCTCGACAAGGGACGCGTTGTCGACATCGGCGATCCCGCGTCGGTTGCGCGCCGCTACAACGATATCAACTTCGGCCGGTTCGACGCCCCGGCAAACGGCGACGGCGCGGCGGCGCCCGACCGCGACGGATCAGCCGCCGCGATTCTCGACAGCTGGTTTGAGGACCCCGAACGCAGGCGGATCGCCATGGTCGCCCAGGACGAGCCCTGTTGCGCGTGCTTGGAGGTTCGCTTCGACGAAGCTCTCGACGACCCCATCTTTGGCGTTGCACTTACCAACGACGCCGGCCACACGGTGTTCGCCACCACCACCGCGGCCGAGCACGGTCCAACCGGTCACTTCGAGGCCGGCGAGCGAACGATCGTGCGGATGCGATTTGAAAACTGGCTTGCCGCGGGCCGCTACAACCTCACGCCCACGGTCGCGCGCAACGGGCGCGGCGATGACGTCTTGGCCGTCCACGACGACGCCGCATCCCTGATCGTCCACGGCGATCTGGGCGCCGGGGGGATTGCGCGATTGCCGCACGGATTTGAACTGGAGCAGGCGTGAGCAGCGTGGAAGTAAGCGCCGCTCCCGCGACCAGCCGCAAGGGCGCCGGCCATCACGCTCCATCGGCCTTCGGCGACGACCTGCGCCGCTTTGTCAACTTGACGGTGATGCTGGCGACGACGGACTTCAAGCTTCGCTACTTCGGCTCGGCGCTCGGATACCTGTGGTCGCTCGTACGCCCCCTGCTCTTCTTTGGCGTGCTGTATGTGATGTTCACTCAGATCCTGCACGCCGGCAGGGGTGTGCCGCACTACGCGGTGTACCTGCTCAGCTCGATCATGCTGTGGACGTTCTTTGCGGAAACCACCGGCAACGCGGTGCAGTGTCTGGTGGCACGCGAGGGCCTGCTGCGCAAGATCCGCTTCCCACGCCTGGCCATCCCCTTGGCGGTGAGCCTCACCGCGCTGTTCACGCTCGCCACAAACTTTGCAGCCGTGCTGATCTTCGCGCTCGCCTCGGGCATCACGCCGCGTGTGAGCTGGCTGGCGCTGCCGCTGCTCGTTGCGTTGCTCGCCGCGTTTGCGATCGGTACGGGCATGCTGCTGTCGGCCCTGTACGTGCGCTTTCGCGACATCCAGCCGATGTGGGAAGTCATCGCGCAGGTCCTGTTCTACGGGTCTCCGATCATCTACGTCGCGGCGCAGTACAAGAGTCTCGTGCACGTGGCGATGTGCAATCCCATCGCCACGATTCTCACCGAAATGCGCCACGTGTTCGTCGATCCTTCCGCCCACAGCGCGGCGACCTATATCGGCGGCGCGCCACGTCTTCTGATTCCGCTGGGAATCATCGCTCTCGTTTTCGCCTTGGGCCTGTGGTTCTTCAACAGGGAGGCGCCGCGCATCGCGGAGCGGCTGTGAAGCGGCCAGGCCAGCGCCGGCGGATGCTCAGCGCCGCTTGGCCAGTTCCACACAGGCCACCGCGCGCGCGGCGACCGCGCGATCCGCGGCCGGCCCGTTCGAGCTGAAGTGATCGCGGTAGCGCTCGCGCTGGGCGTCCTCGGCGCTCGAGAGCTGCCAACCGCTCGCGCTGTAGCGAAAGAACGTGCTCGTCGCCGTTTCGGGATCGAACGCGTCGACGAGCGCGCCGAGGCCCTCCACAGAGAACACGCGCATCCAGTCGAAGTCCTCGGCGGCGCCGTAGGGAACCGACAACAACAGCTTGCCGCCGGGCTTTAGCACGCGGTGCAGCTCGCGAATGGCCGACAGGAGCTCGGCATCGGGATCACCCGAGCGCTGCGCGCCCCCGCCGTAGTGGGAGTTGTCCATTCCGACGTGCTCGAGCGTCGACAGCGACACCACGGTGTCGTAGGTCTCGTCGGCGAAGGGCAGCGCGCGCAGGTCCGCAAAGAGGTAGGAGACGTCGAGGAACGGGTACGCCTCCTGCTCGGGCGCGAGCGTGACGATGTGCAGCTCCTCCACGCGCGGTCGCACGCGCACAAGCGTGTGGGGGTGATTGAGCGTGGAGCCGGCGTCGAGCACGCGACCGCGCAGCTCGCGGGTGAAGACCCAGGGGTACTCGACCACCCGCTCGTCAAATCCGAACCCGTAGTCGGGCGGCAACTGCGTGCGCTTGCGAAAGCGAGCAAGCAGCTGGGCGTCGTCCAGGGCGCGACTGACATACACACGATGCGCCTCCACGTACTCCTCAGTCCACGGCGTGACCGGCGCGCTCGGCAGCGGCCCCGACGCCACGATCTGCTCGTCTGGCATGCCACCGCCGGCGACGCCAAACGAGTCAAAGAAGCGAACTGCCCGGCCGGTGTCGGCGCGAAGCTCATCGACCTGTTGTGAAAGGTCATCGATGCGCGCCGGATCGCCGGCGAGCGCATCCACCCGGCGATGCGCAGCAGTGAGACCCTCACCGAGCGCGGCGACCGAGCGCACCAGCTCCTCGTCGATGATCCGCTGGTGCACTGTGAACGGCTTGATCAGGCGAAGCACCAGCCGGCGCAGCGCCTGTTGCGGCCGGCCGAAGCGGCTTCGCGCGAGCTCTGTGGGGCCGCGCCGTATCCGCTCACTCGCGCGCGCGAGGTCGCCGCTCAGCAGGGTGGGGACGCCTGCCGCCGCAGCGCGGCCGCGCGCGTTCACGCGCGCCAGGCGCTCGGCCACCGCGCGCCCGACCGCCTCGCGCGAGTGCGCCTGCCTGATTTCGTCGCGCCCTCGTTCAGCGCGGGCCGTCGCGGCCGACGGATCCGTGCGCAGCGCGCGCAGCAGCTTCGCCGCGTGATCGACGTCGGGGTCCGCCCAGGTCGCCTCCGGCGGATACGGACCGGCGTCCGCGCCGATTGGGACCAGCCGGTAATCGACCAGGTAACTGTTGGCGCCGTTCATGTAGTCGAGATTGCCCGAGTAGCCGGTGGCCACCACGGGCCTGCCCAGCCACATCGCCTCCGCTAGCCCGAAGCCGAAACCCTCCGAGCGGTGCAGCGAGATGAAGCAATCGCACGCGGCGATCATCGCGTCCTTGTGCGAGCGTGAGACCGTGCGGTCCACAACGTGCACATCGGGCCGATCCGCGGCCGCGGCGAGAAGCCGGGCGTGATTTGCAGGATCGCGCTCGTGGTTGATGCACTTGATCACCAGCGAGGCACCGTCGGCGGCCGAGAACGCTTTCGTGTACGCCTCGATCGCCGCGAGGGGGTTCTTTCGCTCAAAGACGCTGTTGTAGTCGAACACGAATAGAGCGAGAAAGCCCTCCGGCAGGCCGAGCTCGGCTCGCGACATATGCGGTGGATCGGGTACGTCGACGGGCGGCGGGATCCGCACCACGGGGACCGGGGAAACCTCCGCGAGCGTATCGGCCACGTGGCGCGAGCCGGCCCACACCTCGTCGAGGTACGAGAACGAGCCGTACCAGCGCTCGGGGAAGCGGTTGACCTCCCACCACCAGTAGCCAATCGAGTAGCGCTCGGCGAAGAAATCGCGTCCCAGCTGCTGTGCAACCGTGGGCACCATGTCGGCGTTCGCGCAGATCAGGTTGACCGAGAAGCGCGGCTCTGCCGCCGCGAGCGCCAGCGTCGCATCGCGCGGGCTGTCCCCAACGACCAGTGGCACGGCCGCGACCTGTAGGTTCTGCGACTCCACCGCCCCCACGATCTGGCGTGCGGCTTCGCCGACTCCGAGCACCGCGTCGAAGTAGCCGGCCACGTTCACTCCCGCGAGCGCCTCGCTGCCGCCGCCCTCCGCACCCGGTAGCAGCGCATCGGGAATGGGAACCTCAAAACGCCCGTGCGCCTGCGCCCAGGCGAGCAGCTGCGAGGCGCCATTGGCGTCGACGGCCGGAAACGCCTCTGCCAGCCCGGGGTAGGCCTCGCGCAGGGTCGCGAAGTAGTTACTGAGACCGGCCGAGCCGCCACGATCCGCCGGCGCGCGCAGCCAGTTGAGAAAGCGCTGCTCACCGCGCGGGGTAAAGACGCTCTCGCGCGCGGCGTTCTCGGACTCTGCCGCGCGGAAGGCGGCGCGCACCACGCGATCGAGCGGCAGGCCGCCGGGCAGGCTCGCATAGCTGTAGGGCCAGGCGTGGGTCGCGTTGTAACCCTCCTTCAGAAGGAGGTCGGCGTATTCGCGGCACAGCTCGGCAAGCAGCGGCTCGTGCGCGAGATCGATGCGGTTCTGGTGCTTGCTGAGGAGATTGGGCTTGAGCGGGTCAAAGCCGCTGAAATGCAAAAAGCGAAGCTCGCTGCCGTTGACCGTCACCTCGGGGCCGTTGCGCGCGAGCGCGCGGGCGTGCAGGTTCCAGTACGCGACGTTGTAACCGGGGTCGCGCAGGAGCGCGAGCCGATCCAGAAAGCCCGGGGCGAGGTCCATCCACCGCTGATCGACGAACACGCCGCGCTCGGGAGCGACAAGACAGTCGCTGCGCAGGTGATCTGACCACCAATCGAGCAGGCTGTCGATCTCAGCGCGACGCGCGAGAGCGACGAAACCCAGGTTGTAGACGCCGGCAACAACGATGTCGGACTCCGACGGCTTGAGCCCATCGTCGGGGATCGGGTCGGTGAGATGGGGGATCAGCACCATCTCGTGGTCGTCGAGCAGGCGACCGATCCCACCCAGGCCGGCAAATACCTGTATGTCTGGATCGAGGTAAGCCACCCGGTCCAGGCCGCGCTCGTGCAGCAGGTGGCGCAGAAGCCACGGCTTGACAGCTGTTGACAGCTCGAGCACGTCATAGCGAGCAGCCATGTGGGCAAAGTTGTCGATCCCCAGCTCCGCCGTTGTCAGGAGCTCGAACGGCTCGGCGTCAGCGTCGAGGTAGCCCTCGACGTCGTCGATCACAAGCGTCCAGCAGCGCGCTTGCGGATTGTGCTCGCGAAAGGTCCGCGCGAGCACGCGCGCAAACGCGACGTAGTTCTTGGCGACGATTGTGCAGATGTCCACGACGACCGGGGGTTGCTTTCGGGCTTTCTAGCGGACGATCTCGATCCAGTCGAGGAGGCGGCCGCAGAGCGAGGCAGCGCGTGCGGGATCGATCTCGGCGACGGCAGTCGGCAGGGAGCTCGGCGTGAGCACGAGCGGCCCCAAGATTCTATCCCCGCCTTCGTAGCCCGGGCGCAGATTATTGGTCGGGCCCGAGACCGTCACCGCCACGGCGCCCTTGGCCAGCGTGACCTCGCCGAGCGACACGAACTGGCCGGGCGGCCCGAGCTCGTACTCCACCGACCCGACATGCCGACCATTCAGCGCCACATCCATGCGGTGTCCGAACGACCCTTCAAGCCAGACCTGATAGCGCCCCGACTGGGGAACTGCGATCGCTCCGGACACCACGCCGGAGCCTTCGCGTGGAATCAGGCCGTCCGGATCGCCATCGATCTCGCCCCAATTCGGCGGGCGCGTTGCCAGCGTCGGGACCAGAGCCGGGCTGGGGCTGCGCACGACGTAGGCGAGGCGGGCGTGGCGGGCTGCGGCGAGCTTGGCCAGCTTCTTGACCGCGGCGCACGCCGGCACCGCTGCGGACGACAGTTCGCTGCCGAGTGGGTAATGGGTGAGAACTTCAGGCGACGTCGTCCGCTTCCATACCTGGTAGTAGCTGCCTTCGTAGGCGAGCTGGTAGTTCGAAGGCGGCCGCGAGCTGACAGGAGAGCGGCCAAGGACGAGCAGTGGAAACTGCTCGAGATAGGAGAAAGCCAGTTCGTCGGGATCCCAGGGAAGGCGTACTTGGGCCACCGTTCGAGCGACACCCGCCCGCGCGGGTGGAGGGCTCAATGCGACATCGACAGGATCGGTTCGACGAAGAAAATGGGCGGCAAACTCTTCTGACAAATTGTCAAACGACGGTCCCTGCCCCGCGAAGCGGTTGTCGATCGAGCTCAGTTCGCTCAGCCGTCCTCGCGGCGCGACGCTTGAATCGTGATATCCGATCGCGTTCGTCCAGAGCACTCCGCCCGCCACCACAAGCGCCAGGCCCCAGCCCTCGATACGGCGCCCCGAGTCATGCAACGCTGCCGCACCCAGCATCGCGCTCAGCACGACCGACACCGAATAGATCGCCATCACCTTGGCGCTCGCATACGGCGACGCGCGGCTGAGAAGGTAGATGACGGCTATCGAGTTGCCGGCGATCAGCAGCAGCGGCGCAAACGACCGGCGTCGCCACAGCCAGAGCACGCCGAACACCGCACTCGCCGCCGCAATGCCGATGAGCGCATAGGTGGCACGGATGTTTTTCACCGGCCCGAAACGAAAATCGCCGGAGGGCCAGATTCCAAACAGCTCCCACTTCTGCAAGGGCCCGGCTAGGTTTCCGAGGTCGTTGGGAGCGGTGAGCACCGCATTTGCGACGTTGAGGAACGTCGACGCGCTTCCAAGTACCGGAGCAGCCAAGGCGAAGGTCGCGGCCGCGACGCCTCCCAGCACCACCGCGACGCGCTTGGGCGAGGCTCGGCGAACCGCATGACGCCACTGCCAGCCGAGTAGCACCGCCGCCGTGGCGACAGGCAACGCAAGCCATGGGACGATCGCCAGCTTGAGGATGTCCAGCCCAGCCGCGACGGCCACGACGAGAGGGAAGACGCGCCGCACACCAGCTTGCCTGCGAACCGTCACGAATACGAGCACGACGGTGACCGTGATGATCCACGCGGTAGCGAGCTCCTTCACGCTCGCCTCCAGGTAGAAGGCGTATAAGAGCCCAGGCTGGGCGGCGATGAACGCACACAGTGCCTGCAGCGAGCGTGGGCGCACCACGCCCTCCAAGAGCTCGTAAAGAGCTACGGCCCCGAGCGCGACGATGACCGCCATAAAGGGCTGAAAGATCCAGGCGACATCCTCGCCGACGAGCGGGCGAACCGCACCGAGCGCCACCTGTGAGCCGATCGGATAACCCGTCGAGATGTAGCTGTGCAACAACGCCGCGTACGAGGAGCTGGCGACGTGGCTGAGATCGTGGCCGTGGGAGAGCAGCTGATCGATCAGCGCGAAATGAACGGCGGCGTCGTTGAGGGTGAAATAGCCGAGAAACGCAGCGCTGCCAGAAAGCACGACAGGGGCGGCGGCGATGAGGTAGATGGCCAACCCCACGCCAAGAGACCATCGGTCAGGGCGAAGCGCGCGCACGCGCCGCCACGAGCTGGCGTAGCCCCCAACAGCCAGCGCCACGACGACAGCGGTGGTGTATCGAGCGATGCTCGAGCTGTCGGTCGTGAGGCTCGCGACGACTATCACCAGGGCGAGCCCGAGCGACGCCAGCAGCCGCCCCGAAAGCGCGAACCCGGCGATCCGCTCGACCAGCAGCCCGCAACCGAGGCAGACA
>DASZFR010000209.1:0-8319 GCA_035939635.1 Solirubrobacteraceae bacterium | reverse complement strand
GGCCACTTCGAGCGGGCCCGCGTGCTCTGCGCGAGCCGTCTCCGGGTCGGCGTCACGCGGCAACGGGACGCGCGCATCGGACATCCCGTTGCCGCGCTTCCGCCCGACAGCTAGGCCGCCGCCGCGAGCCTTGACTTACGCTCGCTTGAGTGGTCCTTGACTGAGTGCGCCGCGCCCGAGAGCTCGTTCGCGGTCAGGCCGACAAGCGTGAGGACGCTGATCGCCAGCGATGAGGCGAGCGCCAGGCCCTGGACCGTCGTCGGCGAGAAGACCAAACTCGCGACGATCGTCCAAGCGCTGATCACCACAATCGCCAGCGCCGTGGACACCGAGGGGACATCGGCGCGGTTGTAGTACGCGATGCCCGCCGACACCACCAGCGTGCCGACGCTGATGCCGAACGCCAGCCACACGACCGCGCCGACCGAGAACGACGCAGCGGCGACGATGAGAAACGCCGCGGCGACCCCGGTGGCCAGCCACGAGATGAAACGAGACATGATGCTGCTCCTTTTTGGGTTTGGTGTGTGTTGGAGAAGCCGCTCGCGCGGTTTTGCGCGAGGGCCGGGAGGAAGCTGTTGGCTCATGCGGCGCTGAGGTATCCGGCGCCGCCCGACACCAGCCGGGATAGTTCTGCTGCTGCGGTCTCTTCGGCGTCGAGCGCGGCGAGGTATGACCTGAACGCGAACTCGCGCGCCTGCGCCTCAGACTGAAGGAAGGCGTCCCACCGCATCGACACGACGGTCGCCGCATCACGCCAACTGGCCTTGGCGTTCGACCGTTGGCGCGTGCGGTAGACGCTGAAGTTGGTGATTGGGTTGAGCTCCATGAGTTACAGCGAACCGCACGCTCGCCGCGACGCAACAACTTGCTGGCGCTGAGTCGATCAGCGTTTCGTATCGGTGAGCACGGGCGGAGCATGTCCGCCGAGCGCCGACTGAATAACCGTCAGCAAGGGGCGCCTGAAGTGAACCCGGAGAACAACCGCTCCGAGGACCGACACAAGGTGTGACGGTCCGCGCTCGCAAGTGTCGCCGTCACGCTTGGCGGTCCTCGTTTCCACGATCGAGCGATCACGGATTCCGCTCGTTTGGTGCGTCGCTCCACCTACCGTTGTCCCTCCGGTCGTCTGAGCGTCCCCAGCGCCGCCGACCGTGACACGAAACACAACCCGGAAGTCGAAATGAACACCGGTGACTCAGCTTGGATACTGATCTCGACGGCGCTCGTGCTGTTCATGGTTCCCGGGCTGGCCCTTTTTTACGGTGGCCTGGTGGCTGAGAAGAACGTCATCGCGATCATGGCCGAGTCGTTCGTGGCGATCGGCGTGGTGACGGTCCTGTGGGCCCTCGTTGGGTATCCGCTGGTCTTTGGCTCAGACCACGGCGGCTTGATCGGCGGACTCGGTCATGTACTCCTCCAGGGCATCGGGGCGAGACCGAGCTCGTGGGATCCGCATGTGCCCGGGTTGTTGTACATGGCATATCAGGGGATGTTCGCGGTGATCTCGCCTGCATTGATCATCGGCGCGTTCACGAGCCGAATGCACTTTCGCGGGTATATCGCGTTCATCGCGCTGTGGTCGCTGCTCGTGTACTGCCCGTTCGCGCACTGGGTGTGGGGCGGTGGCTTCCTGGGACCGTCGGGACTGGGCGCCGTCGACTTCGCCGGCGGAGCCGTCGTTCACGAGACCGCCGGCGCATCCGCCCTGGCGGCGGTCCTGTATCTCGGACGCCGACGGGACGCGGACCGTCCTCACAACGTGCCGCTGATCCTGCTCGGTGCAGGGATTCTCTGGTTCGGATGGTTCGGTTTCAATGCCGGTAGCGCCGGCAGCGCGGGCCCCGTCGCCACGAGCGCACTGGCGAACACACAGCTGGCGGCGGCCGCGGCAATGGTCTTGTGGATGGCGGTCGAATGGCGTCATCGCGGGAAACCGTCGGGCATCGGCGTGGCCACCGGCGCAGTCGCCGGACTGGCCACCATCACCCCCGCCGCAGGGTACGTACCAGCGTGGGCCGCGCTCGTGATCGGGGCGGCGGCCGCCGTCCTCTGTTACGGCGCCGTGCAGCTGAAATACGTGTTTCGCTACGACGACGCGCTCGATGTCGTCGGCGTCCACATGGTCGCCGGCGTGATAGGTGTGCTGCTGACCGGCGTGTTCGCGAGCTTGGCGGTGAACCCTGCGGGCGTGGACGCCGGACTGGCCCAGTTTGGCCGCCAGGCCGTGCTCGCAGGGATTGGGCTTGCCTATCCGTTCGTCGCGACGATTGCGATCCTGTGGCTGGTCGACAGGGTGGTCGGTCTTCGTGTCGGGCCTGACGAGGAGGCAGTCGGTCTGGACCTCGGGGAGTACGGCGAGACCGCGTATACGCTCGACTCCCTCAGTGGGCCACCGGCAAGACTCCGAACGAACGGCTCCGCTCCAGATTCCGGCCGAGCTGGCGGTACTGAGCAAGCGGTGGCGTCACGGCGCCCGCCGACCGGTCAGTGATCCGAGAGCACCCAAGGCATCCTGACCGGCCCAACCCTCGTCGTGAAGAGGCGCCTGGCGAGTAAGGCCTTCGTGCGCTGCGCGCTCACGCGCGGCTCTCCGATGACCGGCCCACCGTCGGTGGATACTGACGCGGGCGAGCTGTGAACTGATTGCCGGGCACGATTGCATGATCTGCGTTGACGATCGGGCTGCCCCGACCTACGATCAGCGGACCCTTATGCCGCCGAGCCGGGAGCTGACTGCCGAGGAAGTGCAGGGGCGCGCCGCTCTCGACGCCGCGCTCGATTGCGTGATCTGCATGGACGACGACGGGCGCGTGACGTATTTCAACGAGTCAGCAAGGCGGACGTTCGGCTACGAGGCTTCGCACGCCGTGGGACGAGAGCTCGCCGACGTGATCGTTCCGCCGTCTTTGCGAGATGCGCATCGGCAGGGCCTGGCGCACTTCCTCGGCACCGGCGAGCCGCGGATTCTGGGTCGCCGGCTCGAGCTCACGGCGATGCGGGCGGACGGGACGGAATTTCCCGCCGAACTCACGGTGACGACGCTGCAGCCGCCAAGCAGGCCCGGATTCATCGGCTTCGTGCGCGATATCACTGAGCGTCTGCGCGCCGAGGACGAGCTGCGTGCGGCCCGGAGCAAGTTCGAGGAGGTCGCAAACGAGCAGGCAGCGCTGCGGCGGGTCGCGACGCTGGTTGCGCGTCAGGCGACCTCGGAGGAGCTGCTCGCGGCCGTCGCCAAAGAGGTCGGGATGTTGTTCGGCGCCCAGTACAGCAGCGTCCTGCGCTACGACACCCTCGGCAATGTGACACTGGTCGGCGCGTGGGGCGAGGGGCCCCCGCTGGTTCCCGGAAACACCTGGCCGCTCGAGGAAGCCGTCGCAGCCGGAGTGATCTGGCGGACGTATGAGCCCGCGATCGTGAACGTAGCCGACTTCGACAGCCCCCTCGCCGTAGCCCTGCTCAGCAGCGGCCTGGCGTTCGCTACCGGCGTGCCAATCGTGGTCGAGGGGCAGCTGTGGGGTGCAATCACGGTGCTCGATCGGACCCAGCACGCCCTGCCTCCTGAGGTCGTCAAGAGGCTCGAGAGCTTTACCGAGCTCGTCGCGACCGCGGTGGCGAACGCCACCGCTCGATCTGAGCTCGTTGCGGCACGGCGGAGGGTGATTGAGGCGGCCGACGCGGCGCGGGCCAGGGTGACGCGGGACATGCATGACGGCGCGCAACAGAAGTTCGTCAACTCGCTTATCAACCTTCAGCTGGCCCAGGACAAATGGTCTTCTGATCCGGCTCGCGCCCGCGAGCTCCTCGACACCGGAGCCGAAGAGGCCGACGCGGGAATCGAGATGGTCCGCGAACTAGCGGCCGGCCTCCATCCGACGATCCTCAATGACATGGGACTGGAGGCCGCGCTTGAGAGCCTCGCCGCGCGGGCTCCGATCCCGATCCAGCTCGACGCCTCCCTGCTCCGGCTTCCGCCGTCGCTCGAAACCAGCGCCTATTTCTTCTGCTCGGAGGCGCTGACGAACGTGATCAAGCATTCGGGCGCAACTGCGGCCTCGGTGCGGGTCGCCGTTGCCGACGGATGGTTGAGCATCGAGATTCGGGACGACGGCACGGGTGGCGCCACGATCGGATCGGGCGGAAGCGGGTTGCGCGGCCTGAGTGACAGGATCGGAGCGCTCGATGGCGTGTTCGTCCTCAGCAGTCCCGAAGGAGGCGCCGGAACGACGCTGATGGCGCGCATCCCGCTGCCGGCTGAGCCGTCGCTCAGCGCTTGAGGAAAGCTTCCAGATTGGTCCGAGCCAGTTGGGGCTTCGGGACGAAGCCGCTGGCTGCGCTGTGCCGCAGCCGTTCCGGGGCCACAGCGTTGCAGTCCGTGGAGGTGAGCAGGATGTTCAGCCCATCGCGGGCGGCGCGCAGCGTTTCGGCGAGCGTAACGCCGTTGCCGTCGGGCAAACCGACGTCCAGCAGGACGGCGTCTGGGCGCAGGCGCCCACACTGTTGGAGGGCCTCGTCGGCGGTCGTCGCCTCCCCAACGACCTCGTACCCGCGCGCGGCGAGCATCTCGGCCGCGACGCGCCGGAAGCCGGGGTCATCGTCGACGATCAGAACCGTCGTCTGGATGTCAGCTTCGCTCAAGGGCTTGGAGCCACACTCGACCACGCCGACAGTCTGCGCGCGGCGTGCAGCGCTCGCAATGGGGCTAACCCCAGATTCAGTACTTCAGGTACTTGAGCACTGCCAGAACGCGCCGGTGCGTGTCCGGCTCTGGTCTAAGGCCCAGCTTGTCGAAGATCGCGGTGACATGGTTCTCGACGGCGCCGACGGTCACGGTCATGGCGGCGGCGATCGACGCGTTAGAGCGGCCTTCCGCCATCAGTGCCAGCACCTCGCGCTCACGCGGAGTGAGTTCGGTCATTGGGCCCGCACCGCGGGGCCGGGCAACCATCCGCTCGACCACCTCCGGGTCAAGCGCAGAGCCCCCGCGCGCGACGCGACGGACGGCGTCCGTGAATAGCGATAGGTCGCCCACGCGATGCTTGAGGAGATATCCGACCCCTTCGGCGCGGTCGCCGACGAGCTCCAGCGCGTACCGAGCCTCGAGGTATTGCGACAGCATGATGACGCCAACGTCGGGCTGATTGACACGTATTAGCTGCGCCGCGCGCAGCCCGTCGTCGGTGTTGCCGGGCGGCATCTGGATGTCGGTAACGACCACGTCGGGCTTGTGGGCGCCCGTCTTGCGCACCAGGTCGGTGGCGTCTGCCGCGACCGCCACGACCTCGAAGCCGGCCTCCTGCAGCACGGCCACGATCCCCTTCCGAACAAGCGGCTCATCCTCCCCAACGACCACGCGCAGCGGCTCGGCAGCGACCATGCCCGTACGCTACAGCCATCGACCGGGCCGTCTTGCATCAATCGGGCTGACCCACCCCGGACGGGAGCTAGCCCCTGGGACGCTGGCCGGCTAGCGGTATCGAGCAGTCCGCCGGATGGGAGCACACTGGCGCCATGACTGCTCTTTGGAAGCGTCGGGAGACTCGAGTAGCCAGGCCCGCCGAGGCGCTGGTGTCGATGGCGCCCCGCGTCCGCGGTTGCACAAGCGAGTTCCAAGAGCGCTTCGACGTGATCGAACCGGCATCGGAACGCGGTCGAGCGTTGGTCATGCGAGGCGAGCCGGACGTGGGTGCCTGATGGCGTTAGTCGATCGACGAGATGAATGCCACGCCTTGGACGCACTGCTCGACGGCGCGCGGGCGGGGCGGAGCGGCGTGCTGTTCGTCCGCGGCGAGCCGGGCGTGGGGAAGACCGCGCTGCTGCAGTACGCGATCGAGTCGGCGTCGGATCTCCGCGTCGTGCACGCGCTCGGGGTCGAATCGGAGATGGAGCTGCCGTTCGCGATGCTGCATCAGTTGTGCGTCCCGATGCTCGAGTGGCTCGAGCGGCTCCCAGGTCCTCAGCGCGACGCGCTGACAGTCACCTTCGGCATGAGCGAGGGCCAGGTGCCGGATCGGCTCTTCGTCGGCCTGGCGGTGTTGAGCCTCATGTCGGAGGTATCAGGGGATCGCCCGCTCCTGTGTGTGGTGGATGATGCGCAGTGGTTGGACAGCGCGTCAGCGCAGGCGCTGATGCTCGTGGCGCGGCGGCTGTTTGCGGAGTCGGTAGCGATGATCTTCGCTGCACGCGAGCCGCGCGAGGAGATGACAATCTTGCCGCAGCTGGTGGTAGACGGTCTTCGCGATGCCGATGCCCGCGAGCTGCTTCGGTCGGCGATCGCCGGGCGCCTGGACGAGCGGGTGGTCGACCAGATCGTCGCCGAGACCCGCGGGAACCCGCTTGCGATATTGGAGTTGCTGCGAGGGCTGTCACCGGCGCGGCTCGCCGGCGGCTTTGGCTTGCCGCGTGCGCTGTCGCCTCAAGGAAGGATCGAGGAGAGCTTTACGCTGCGGCTGGAGGCGATGCCTTCCGACACGCGTCGGCTCTTGTTGCTGGCGGCGGCTGAGCCCAGTGGTGATCCGGCCCTCGTGTGGCGGGCCGCCGAGCGGCTTGGGCTGGCGGGATCGGTGGCGGCGCCGGCGGAGTCGGCGGGGCTGATCGACGCCGGGACGCGGCTGCGGTTTCGTCATTCCTTGGTGCGCTCGGTGGTCTACCGAGCGGCATCGCCAGAGGAGCGGCGAGAGGCGCACCGGGCGCTGGCAGACGTGACGGACATCGAGGTTGATCCGGACAGGCGGGCTTGGCACCTTGCCGAGGCGACGCCCGTGGCGGACGAGGAGGTCGCCGCAGAGTTGGAGCGGGCCGCCGGCCGCGCTCGGGCGCGAGGTGGTGTGGCCGCGGCCGCAGCGTTCCTCGAGCGCGCGGCGACGCTGACGGTTGAGCCGCCGCGTCGCGCCGACCGAGCGCTCGCCGCGGCGCAGACCAAGTACGAGGTGGGAGCGTTCGAGGACGCGCTGGCCTTGATTGCCTCGGCGGAGGCGAGTGCCGCCGGTGACCTCCGGCGTGCGCGTGGGACTCGCCTGCGTGCTCAGATCGCGTTCGTCTCGCGCCGCGGCAGCGCTGCGCCGCCGCTTCTGTTGACGGCCGCGCAGGATCTTGAGCCAGTCGACCCGAACCTTGCGCGTGCGACGTACCTAGAAGCTCTCACCGCAGCGATGCTCGCCGCCCAGCTGGCCGGCGAAGTCGGGGTGGTGGAAGTGAGCGAGGCCGCGCTCGCGGGGCCGCGCGCGCCGGATCCGCCACGTCCATCAGACCTTCTCCTGAACGGCTTGGCAATCCGGTTCACGCAGGGGTACGCGGCAGGATCGCCGATCCTGCAGGAGGCGCTTGGGGCCTTCCGGCGTGACGTGGCCCTTCCCCCGGATGAGGCGCAGTGGCTCTGGGTGGCCTGCTGGGTCGCCGCGGACCTATGGGACGACGAGACGTGGGATGTTCTCTCCGCGAGGCAGCTCGAGCTCGTCAGGGCCGCCGGGGCGCTGACCGCTTTGCCGCTCGCGCTCAGCGCGCGCATATCGTTTCTCCAGCAAGTACCGGGAGAACTCGCTGCGGCCGCGTCGATGCTTGGCGAACTGCGTGCGGTCGCCGAGGCCACTGGGATTCCGACGCCCCCGTACGGTGCTCTGCTCGACGCTGCGCTGCGTGGTCGCGAGGCAGACGCGTCGCGGCTGATCGAAACGATCGTGAGCGAGGGCGGGGCGCGCGGCGAGGGGTTCGCCCTGGCTACTGCCGAGCTTGCCGGCGGAATCATGTTCAACGGTCTGGGTCGCTACGAGGAGGCGATGGACGCGGTGTGCCGAGCTGGCGAGCGCCCCTCCGACATCGGCGCGCCAACGTGGGCCCTGGGCGAGTTGATCGTGGCGGCGAGCCGTTCCCGGCAAAGTGAGCGCGCTGCGCGTGCACTTGAGCGGCTCGCACCGATGGCCCGCGCCAGCGGCACCGAGTTTGCGCTCGGGATCGAGGCGCGCTCTCGTGCGCTGCTGAGTCACGGGGATGCCGCCGACAGCCTCTACCGCGACGCGATCGCTCGGCTCGGGCGCACCCGCGCGCGCGTTGAGCACGCCCGCGCCCATCTGCTCTACGGCGAGTGGTTGCGGCGCGAGGGCCGTCGGGTCGACGCGCGTGACCAACTTCGCACGGCGCTCGAGATGTTCGCGCGGATCGGCGCCGAGGCATTCGCCTTGCGGGCCGAGGGCGAGCTGCTCGCGACCGGCGAGCGGGTCCGCAAACGGAGCGCCGAGACCCGGGAGCAGCCCACCGCGCAGGAGGTCCAGATCGCGCGGCTCGCGCGCGACGGCCTCTCAAATCACGACATCGCGGAACGTC
>DASZFR010000208.1:0-24321 GCA_035939635.1 Solirubrobacteraceae bacterium | reverse complement strand
CCCGGCGTGATGCTCGGCGACTACCAGCTCGAACGGCACGCGGCGTGGGAGCAGGCGGGAGTGCTCGCGCTGGTGGGAATGGGCGTCGAGCCAGGGTTGTCCGACGTGTTCGCGCGCTACGCCGCCGACGAGCTGTTCTCGACGATCCGCGAAATCGGGGTGCGCGACGGCGCTGACCTCGTGATCGAAGGCTATGACTTTGCGCCGACGTTCTCGATCTGGACCACCATCGAGGAGTGCCTGAACCCACCGCTGATCTGGGAGCGCGAGCGAGGCTTCTACACCACCACCCCTTTCTCAGAGCCCGAGGACTTCGAGTTCCCCGAGGGGATCGGCACCGTCCAGTGCGTAAACGTCGAGCACGAGGAGGTGGTGTTGATCCCGCGCTGGGTGACGAGCGAGCGCGTCACCTTCAAGTACGGCTTGGGCGAGGAGTTCATCGACGTGCTTCGCACCCTGCACAAACTGGGGCTTGACTCGACCGAGCCGGTATCAGTCGCGGGGGTCAAGGTGGCGCCACGCGACGTGGTCGCCGCGGTGCTGCCGAATCCGGCGACGCTCGGCGAGCGCATGACCGGGCGCACGTGCGCCGGGACCTGGGTGCGCGGCACCGGCGTGGACGGCAAGCCGCTCTCCACCTACCTCTACCACGTGGTCGACAACGAGAACTCGATGCGCGAGTACGGCAGCCAGGCAGTGGTGTGGCAGACGGCGATCAACCCGGTGGTGGCGCTCGAGCTGCTCAACGACGGCAGCTGGAAGGGCGCAGGCGTGCTCGGGCCCGAGGCCTTCGCGCCGACGCCGTTCTTGGAACGGCTCGAGCTGCTGGGCTCGCCGCACGGGCGCGTCGATCTTCCGACCTGAGCGGCTCGGGGTCGGGGCAGCGCGGCCGGCGCCGCGCGGCGCCGCACGTGACGTCGCGGGTCCCAGGCGCGCGGGTAGGACGCCGCGGAGGACCGTCACACGGCGCGCGGCCCTCCCTTGCCGGCGCGCCGTGTCCCCTGACGGGACTCCTCCCAATCCCTAGAAGTGAGCCGGCGCGCGCTCCGTGGGCGCATCCAGCAGGCCCGGAGGCGCAGTTTCGGTCTTGCGCGCGAAGAACGCGCGGTAGCGCGGTCGGGAAACGAGCATCAGCACGAAGCCGAACACCATCCCGATCCCGCCGAACCAGATCGGCAGCGTCAGGCCGAGGTACTGTTTGCCTTCGGCGTTGACCTTGTGCCCGTAGTATTTGATCGCGTAGATCCCCACGCCGTAGAACATCAGCCCCCCGAGCAGCGGTAGCAAGCCGACCAGCAAAAACTTGCGAGCGCTGCTCAGCAGTTCGTGGCGGTAGTACCAGGCGCAGGCAAAGCCGGTGGAGCCGTAGTAGAAGCACACCGGGATCCCGAGCGCCACCACGGCCAATTCCAGCACGGTGTGGGAGATCAGCAGAAGCGGCACCGCGATTGCGATCGAGACCAGCCCGAAACCCCACGTGGACACCGTCGGTGTCAGGTAGCGCGGGGAGATTTTTCCGATCACCCCCGGGATGGCGCCCCAATGCGCCATCGACAGCGTCGTGCGCGCGGTTGGCAGGATGGTGGTTTGCGTGGACGCGGATGCCGAGGTGAGGACGGCCACGATCAGGAACTTGACCCCGACCGCCCCGAGAACGCCCTTGCCGAGCGCGTTGAGAACGTCTTCCGCGTTTTCTTCGCTGGCGATGAAACCAACGCCGTGGAACGACTGCGCGCCCGCCGACACGAACAAGTAGATAGCCACGAGCAGCAGCGTCGAAACGACCGCTGAGCGGCCCGGACCCTCGGCCGGGTCCACCGACTCCTCGTTGACCGCGACCCCCGAGTCCCAGCCCCAGTAGATGAAGATCCCGAGCAGCATCGCGACCACCAGGTCGTGGAACGGGATCGAGAACGGGTTGAACCAGTCGGCGCGCGGTTCGATCGAGTGCGACGGGTGTCCGGTGTAAACGGTCACGATCGCGACGGTCGCGAACAACGCGAGCATCACGATCTCGAACGAGAGCAGCATCTGCTGAACGCGCGCCGACAGCTCTATGCCGCGCCAGCAGATCCAGGTCATCAGCAGGATCCACAACACGGTCCCGACCAGCGCGGCGCCTTTGTGGTGTTCGGCCCAATGCCAGCCGAAGAGCTTGAACGTGTAGATCGCGGCGATGTCTCCGAGCGAGGCCATGACGAGCAGGTCTGCAAGGACGATCGCCCAGCCGTTGAGCCAGCCGAAGCCGGGCCCGAACGCTCGCGTCGTCCACGCGAACGTCGTGCCGGCGTCGGGGTCGGCGCGGTTCAGATAGCGGTAGCCGAGCGCCACCAGCAGCATCGGCACGAAGGATGCGAGCAACACCGCGGGTGCATGCGTGCCTACGCCCGAGTCCGCCGCGATGAAGCCGAGCGTCACCGCCAGCGAGTACGCGGGTGCCGTCGACGCGACGCCGATCACGACGTTGGACAGAAAGCCGATCGCATCACGCTTGAGCCCCTTGTCGGGCGCTTTCACGGCTCCCGGCGCGGTGATGGCGAGCTCTTCGCGGGCGGCGATGCTTTCAGTGGCCAACTTTCGGCGTCCTCTCTCTCGCGTTTGGGCGACCCCGTGGGTGGTGCAAGCGGTCGTTGCGAAAGTTACGACTTGCGCAGCATTGGGCGCAAGGGGCGTGATCCCCAAAAAAAGCGCGCTAGCTTGTACGTTGTGTACAAGGCCGCCGATGGTTGTTGACCAGCGGCGTACTTGAGCCGTCGATCACACAGCAGTAGCGTTATCCGGAGTGTCTAGCCGACCCCGCTAGGCTCCAGAGCGTCCGAGGAGGAGAGCAATGGCCGCCGCGCCGCAGTCCACCGACCACTCGAGCGGTCCCGCCAGAGGGTCCGCGGCTGTCCCCGACGCGGCCGGCCCGTCGCTCGCCGGGCGCGAGAGCGAGCTGCAGCGCGACGCCAAGCGCCACCTCTGGATGCACTTCACGCGTATGGGCTCCTACGCCCATGCCGACGTGCCGGTGATCGTGCGCGGCGAGGGCTGCTACGTCTACGACGAGCTCGGCAAGCGTTACCTGGACGGCCTCGCGGCGCTGTACTGCGTCAACGTGGGGCACGGCCGCGCCGAGATCGCCGAGGCGGCGGCCGCGCAGGCGCGCGAGCTGGGCTTCTACACCAACTGGAGCTACGCCCACCCGGCGGCGATCGAGCTGGCGACGCGAATCGCGGCGCTTGCCCCGGGCAACCTCAACCGTGTCTTCTTCACCTCCGGCGGCTCAGAGGCGGTGGAGTCGGCGTGGAAGCTCGCCAAGGCTTACCACGCGATGCGCGGCGAAGACATGCGTCACAAGCTCGTTTCGCGCAAGCTCGCCTACCACGGCACCTCGATGGGAGCGCTCACCGCCACCGGGCTGACGGCGCTGCGCACGCCCTTTGAACCGCTCACTCCCGGCGGGATCCACGTACCCAACACCAACTCCTACCGTTGGCCCGCCGACCGCGACCCGTTGTGGGCCGCGGATGCGATCGAGGAGGCGATCCTGTTCGAGGGGCCGGAGACCGTCGCGGCGGTGATCCTCGAGCCCGTGCAGAACGGCGGCGGCTGCTTTGTCCCGCAGGAGGGTTACTTCCAGCGCGTGCGCGAGATCTGCGACCGCTACGGCGTGCTGTTGATCTCCGATGAGGTGATCTGCGCGTGGGGACGCCTGGGCCACTGGTTCGGCTGCGAACGCTTCGGCTACCAGCCCGACCTGATGACGACGGCCAAGGGCATCACCTCCGCGTACGCGCCTCTGGGCGCCGTGATCGCCGACGATCGCATCGCCGAGCCGTTCCTGCACGACAAGGCGATCTTCAACCACGGGTTCACCTTTGGCGGGCACCCGGTGGCGTGTGCGACCGCGCTCGCCAACATCGAGGTGATCGAGCGCGAGGACCTGTGCACGCGGGTGCGCGAGAACGAGCCGCTGCTGCGCGAGATGCTCGAGAGCCTGCGCGATCTGCCCATCGTCGGCGACGTGCGCGGCGCCGGATACTTCCAGGCGATCGAGCTCGTGCGCGACAAAGAGACCAAGGAGACATTTGACGACCAGGCCTCTGAGGTGCTGCTGCGCGGCTTTCTGTCGGGCGAGCTGTACCGGCGTGGATTGATCTGTCGCACCGACGATCGCGGCGACCCGATCGTGCAACTGTCACCGCCGCTGATCGCGGGTCCTGAGCAGTTCGAGGAGATCGAGTCGGTGCTGCGCCCGGTGCTCGCAGCCGCCGGTGAGCAGATGGGACAATGGAGCTCACCGTCGAGAGCCTGATCGGCGAGCTCGGGCTCGAGCTCTTGAGCGGCCAGCAGTCGGCCACCACCCATGTGCGCTGGGTACACAGCACCGAGCTGCCTGACCCCACGCCGTGGCTGCGTGGCGGCGAGCTGTTGCTGACCACCGGCCTGCAGCTGGACACGCCGAAAGTGCAGCGCGAGTTCGTCGACCGCCTCGCCGACCACGACATCGCCGGGCTCGGCTTTGGCAGCGGCTTCAGCCACCGTCGGGTCCCCGCCGCGGTTGTCGGCGCCGCGCGCAAGCGCGACTTTCCGGTGTTCGAGGTGCCCTACGCGCTGCCGTTCATCGCGGTCACCGAGCGGGCGTTCGCGCAGCTTGTCAACGAGCGCTACGAAATGCTGCAGCGAAACCTCGCGGGGGACGTGCTCGCCGAGGCGCTCACCGGACACCTCTATCCCGACGAGGTGCAGGCGCGCCTGCGCCCGTTCGGGATCGCAGACCAGGTGGGGGTGCTGGCCTTCTCGCTGGCCGACCCGAGCAGCGCTGCGGCGCCGCTTGAAAGCGCGCTCGAGCGCGAGAAGGTCCACAGTCTGGTGGCGATCCGGGGCGGCCTGCTGTGCGCGGTCATCGACCCGCGCGAGCGCGACCCGGTGGAGCTCGCGCGCGGGCTGCGCGCAGAGCTCGCGCAGCGCTTCGACGACGTTCGCGCCGCGGCCAGCCGCCCGGCGCCCACGCACTCGTTGCGGCTGTCCTTTCACGAAGCGCGCTGCGCGCTCGAGGCGGCGCGTCTGGCCAACGGCCGCGCGCCGGAGGTGGCATCGCACAAGGACCTCGGGGCCTTTCAGCTGCTGCTCTCCCTGCAAGACGACGACGCGCTGCTGTCCTACTGCCGCGGCGTGCTCGGGCCGGTCGAAGCGGCCGAGGGCGACTACGGGCATGAGCTGCTGCGCTCGCTGGACGCGTTCATCGAGCACAACGGCCACTGGGAGCGCGCCGCCGCCGCGCTGTACTGCCACCGGCACACGCTGCGGTACCGCATCCGCCGCGTCGAGCAGCTCACCGGCCGCGACGTTTCCAAGGCGCGCGACCGGATCGAGTTCTGGCTTGCGCTGCGCGGTCGGGAGATGGCGCGTTGAGGATCGGCGTCCCAACCGAGATCAAGGCGGACGAGTACCGCGTCGCGATCACCCCCGCGGGTGTCCGAGAGCTGACGTCGCGCGGGCACGAGGTTCTGCTGCAAGCCGGCGCCGGCGAGGGGTCCGCGCTCTCGGACGAGCAGTTCCAGGCCCAGGGCGCGACGATCGTGGCCGACGCGAGGACGCTGTTCGGTGCGGCCGAGCTGGTGCTCAAGGTCAAGGAGCCGCAGGCCTCGGAGGTCGATCTGCTGCGCCCCGAACACACGCTGTTCACCTACCTGCACCTGGCCGCCGAGCCCCAGCTCGCGCGCGGGCTGCTCCAGTCGGGCGCGACCTGCATCGCGTATGAGACAGTCGAGGACAGCAAGGGCCGCCTGCCGCTGCTCGCGCCGATGAGCGAGGTGGCGGGAAAGATCGCCACGCAGGCCGGCGCGTTCATGCTCGAGAAGCCGATGGGGGGGCGCGGCATTCTGCTCGGCGGCGTGCCAGGTGTGGCCGCGGCGACAGTGCTCGTGATCGGCGGCGGTGTCGTGGGGATGAACGCCGCGTTCATCGCGATCGGCATGGAGGCCGATGTGTTTGTGTTCGACCGCTCGATCGACCGCCTGCGCGAACTGGAAGTGGCGTTCGGCGGGCGCGCGTCGACCGTGTACTCCTCCGCGCTCGCGATCGAAGAGATGCTGCCGCTCGCGGACCTGGTGATCGGGGCGGTGCTCGTGCACGGGGGGCGCGCGCCGCACGTCATCAAACGCGAGCAGCTGGCGTTGATGCGCCGCCACGCGGTGCTGGTGGACGTGTCGATCGACCAGGGAGGATGCTTTGAGACCTCCCGTCCCACCACGCACTCAAACCCCACCTACGAAGTGGACGGAATAACCCACTACTGCGTCACCAACATGCCCGGCGCGGTGCCGATCACCTCCACCTATGCGCTCACCAACGCGACCCTCCCGTACGTGATCGAGCTGGCCGACAGCGGCGTGGCCACCGCGCTCGAGCAGGACCCGGGTCTGCGCCGCGGCCTGAACGTGCTGGCGGGCGAGATCACCTACGCCGCCGTCGCCGAAGCGCTCGCCGTGCCCGCGCTGGGCAAGACCGCGTAACCGAGCAAGACAAGGAGCAGCGAAGATGCCTCAAGCGACTGACACGGCCACCCTGCAGAACTTCATCGGCGGCGAGAGCGTGCCGTCGCAGGGCGATCGCGAACCGGTGCTCAACCCGGCCACCGGCGAGCAGATCGCCCAGGCCCCCCGCTCGAGCCCCGAGGAGGTCGATCGCGCCGTGGCCGCCGCGCGGCGCGCCTTTGACGGCTGGTCGCGGCGCACCCCCGCCGAACGCGCCTCCGCGCTGCTGGCGCTGGCGGCGTTGATAGAGGAGCACGCCGATGAGCTTGCACGCGACGAGGCGCTGAACGCCGGCAAGCCGCTGGCGGCCGTGCAGAACGACGAGATCCCCGTGATGGCGGACAACCTGCGCTTCTTCGCCGGCGCCGCGCGCTGCTTGGAGGGCCGCGCCGCGGGCGAGTACATGGAGGGCTACACCTCGTTCGTGCGCCGCGAAGCGGTAGGCGTGATCGGCCAGGTGACGCCGTGGAACTACCCGCTGATGATGGCCATCTGGAAATTCGGACCCGCGCTTGCGGCGGGCAACACGGTCGTGCTCAAGCCCGCCGAGACCACGCCGGTCACGACGGTGCGCTTTGCCGAGCTTGCCGCCGACATCCTGCCGCCGGGCGTGCTCAACGTGGTCACGGGACCGGGCGAGCCGACGGGGGAGGCGCTGATCAGTCATCCCGAGGTCGACATGGTCGCGCTCACGGGCTCGGTGCCCACCGGCAAGCACGTCGCGCGCACAGCCGCCGACACGCTCAAGCGCGTTCACCTCGAGCTCGGCGGCAAGGCTCCGGTGGTGGTGTTCGACGACGTCGAGCTGAGCACCGCGCTTGAGACGATTGCCGGCACCGGTTATTACAACGCCGGCCAGGACTGCACGGCCGCCACGCGCGTGCTCGCGTCCGCGAAGACCTATGACGATGTCGTCGCCGGCCTCGCAGAACAGGCGAAGGGGCTGGTGATGGGCGACACGCTCTCGCCCGACACCACGCTGGGGCCGGTCAACTCCGAGCGCCAGCTGGAGCGCGTGACGGGCTTTTTGGAGCGCCGCCCGAAGGGCGCCGAGATCGTCACCGGCGGACACGCAGCGCGGCGACCCGGTTTCTTTGTCGAACCCACGGTCGTGGCCGGCCTGCAGCAGGACGACGAAATGATCCAGCGCGAGATCTTCGGACCCGTGATCACGGTGCAGCGCTTCTCCGACGAGGAGCAGGCGATCGAGTGGGCCAATGCGACGCGCTACGGTCTGGCGTCTTCGGTATGGACCCGCGACATCGGGCGCGCGCTGCGCGTGTCGCGCGCGCTGCGCTTCGGCTGCGTGTGGATCAACGACCACATCCCGCTCGTGTCCGAGATGCCCCACGGCGGCTTCAAGGAGTCCGGCTACGGCAAGGATCTGAGCGTCTACTCGCTCGAGGACTACACCGTCGTCAAGCACGTGATGGCAAACCTGCTGTAGCGGCGCGGGTGCGGTAGCGGCCGTGGCGCGCGATTCCGAGCGCCTGCTGGTCCTCTATGACGAGGAGTGCGGCTTCTGCGCGTGGTGCATGGCGTGGCTTCTGCGCGCGGACCGCGGGCGGCGCCTGGCGCCTGTGGCGATCGACAGCGAGCGGGGCGCGCGCCTGCTCGCGGACATGCCCCAGGGGGAGCGGCTGGCCAGCTGGCATGTGTGCGACGACAGCGGCCTGCTCGCCTCTGGCGGGGCCGGCGTGGCCCACGTGCTGGCGCGCTTGCCGGGCGGCGCGCCGGCTGCCGCGCTGGCGCGCCGCCTGCCCCGCGGAAGCGAACGGGCATATGCCTGGGTGGCGGCCCACCGCTCGTGCTTCGGCCGGCTGCTGCCGCGCGCCAGCAAGGCGCACGCGCACGCCTTGATCGCCTCACGCATGCATTAACGTCGCTTCGGTGAGCACCACACGACCAGTTGGTGCGGACTTCGAGCCGGGGCCCGAGCCGCGCCTGCTTGAAACTCACGACATCCTCTGCGTGCGCGCGGCCAACCCGGGTCCGTACACGTTGTCCGGCACGAACTCCTGGCTTGTCGGGCGCTCGCCGACGTGGCTGATCGACCCGGGGCCGCTGCAGCGCGAGCACGTGGCGCGTCTGAGTCGCGCTATCGAAGCGCGCGGTGGGCTCGGCGGCGTCGCGCTCACGCACGACCACCGCGATCACAGCGAGGCGGTGCAGGCGGTGCGCGCCGAGCACCCGGCGCCACTTGCCGCCGGGCGTGGCGAGGCCGACGTGCTCCTCGCCGACGGCGTGCGCTTCGGCCCGCTGCAAGCCGTTGCCAGCCCGGGGCACGCGCCCGACCATTTCGCGCTGGTCGGCTCGGACGCGTGCTTCACCGGCGACGCGGTGCTCGGCGAAGGAAGCGTGTTCATCTCGCCGCACCCCGGCGCGATGGCCAGCTACCTGGAGGCGCTGCGGCGCCTGCGCGAGCGCGGCGACTTCAGTGTGATCTGCCCCGGGCACGGCCCGGTGGTGTGGGACCCGCGGGCCAAGCTCGACGAGTATGTGCACCATCGCGAAGAGCGCGAGCGCAGCCTGCGGGCGGCGCTCGGCGCGGGCCTGCGCAGCACCCAGGAGCTGCTCGACGCCGCCTGGTCTGACGTTCCGGCTGCGCTGCGCGCAGGCGCCCAGGCGACGCTTGCCGCACACCTGGACAAGCTCGAGTCAGAAGGGGCTTTGCCCGAGGGTGTGGAGCGCCCGGCGCACACGCTGGGGGGCGGCTGAGCATGCCGCGGGTCCCGCGCGCGAGCGCGTCCGAGCTCGCGCCCCCGGGTCTTGCGGGGGCCGACGGCGCGGTTCGCGAAGAACCGGTCTCTCCGGCGCCGCTCAGCAGCCGTCTGCCGCAGAGCCCCTCCTCGATGGAATCGGCGTTTCCGCCAATCGCCGACTACGGATTTCTGTCGGACTGCCACACCGGCGCGCTGGTGGCCTCCGATGGGTCGATCGAGTGGATGTGCCTGCCGCATTTCGACTCGCCGTCGGCGTTCGGCGCGATCCTCGACCGCAGCGCCGGCAGCTGGCGCGTGGGGCCCTATGGGATCTACGCCCCGGCCGGGCGCCGCTACGTCCCGGGCACGAACGTGATCGAAACGACGTGGATGACGCCGCAGGGCTGGCTGCGCGTCACCGACGCTTTGACGATCGGCCAGTGGCACGAGAACCTGCGCACGTCCAGCCACACGCGCCCGCCGACGGACTTCGACGCAGACCATTTGCTCGTACGCATGGTCGAGTGCCTCCAAGGCAATGTGCAGGTCGAGATCGTGTGCGAGCCAATGCTCGACTACGGGCAAACGGTCGCGCAGTGGTCGCACGCAGAGCTGGACGAAGAGGGCAGCTGGGCGGTGGACGGGCGCGGCGGCAGCTGCCCCGCGTTTCGCCTCTACAGCGACATGCGCATGGGCATCGAGGGAAACCGCGTGCACGCGCGGCACACGTTGCGCGAGGGCGAGAGGCGCTTCTGCGCGCTCTCGTGGACCGAGGCGCTCGGCGGGCCGCGCACGTCCGAGCAGGCGGCGAGGTACATGCGCGACACGATCGGCTTCTGGCGCACCTGGCTGGCCGAAGGTGACTACCCCGACCATCCCTGGCGCTTTCAGCTGCAGCGCTCGGCACTGGCGCTGAAGGCACTGACCTTCATGCCCACCGGCGCGCTCGTCGCCGCCCCCACTACGTCGCTGCCCGAGACGCCGCGCGGCGAACGCAACTGGGACTACCGCTACTGCTGGATGCGCGACGCGACGTTCGCGCTGTGGGGCCTGCATGCGCTGGGGCTCGACTGGGAGGCCGACGACTTCGTGCAGTACGTCGCCGACATGCCCCGCAACGAGGACGGATCGTTGCAGATCATGTACGGGATCAAGGGCCAGAAGGAGCTCACCGAGAGGACAGTCGACAACCTCAAGGGCTATGAAGGCGCGCGCCCGGTGCGGATCGGCAACGGCGCGTTTCGGCAGCGCCAGAACGACGTCTACGGTGCCGTGCTGGACTCGGTGTACCTGCACTCGAAGAACCGCGACCACATCCCGGAGCGGCTGTGGCCCGTGCTGGCCGACCAGGTGCGCTGCGCGTCGAAGGTGTGGAAGATGCCCGATCAGGGCATCTGGGAGGCGCGCGGGAAGCCGCGCCACTACGTGTCGTCGAAGCTGATGTGCTGGGTGGCGCTGGACCGCGGTGCGCGGCTCGCGGAACGCCGCGGCGAGGAGCGCGACGCCGACCGATGGCAGGCGATCGCGAATGAAATCCGCGAGGACATCCTCACCCACGGCGTGGACTCGCGCGGCGTCTTCCGCCAGCACTACGACACCGACGCGCTGGACGCCTCATGCCTGCTCGTGCCGCTCGTGCGCTTTCTCCCGCGCGACGACGCGCGCGTGCATGCGACCGTGTGCGCGATCCGCGACGAGCTCACCGAAGGAGGGCTCGTGCTGCGCTACCGCACCGGGGAAACCGACGACGGATTGCACGGCGAGGAGGGGACGTTTCTGATCTGCTCCTTCTGGCTGGTATCGGCGCTTTCGGAGATCGGCGAGCAGCGCGAAGCCGAGCACCTGTGCGACAGGCTCTTGTCATACAGCTCGCCGCTCGGGCTGTACGCCGAGGAGCTCGAGGCCACCTCCGGCCGCCAGCTGGGCAACTACCCCCAGGCGTTCACGCACCTGGCGCTGATCAACGCGGTGATGCACGTGATCCAGACCACGCAGGCGCCGAAGCTGTGATCGAGCGTCAGTAGCCGGGCTCGCCGGGCAGCAGCACGCGCGCCACCTCGCCCTCGAGCACCACCCGCGGCTGCACCGGCAGCACCTCGCGCCCGCGCGCGTGTGCCAGCAGCCCATCGACGGTGGCAAAGGCGCCGAGCTGTTCGAGGTGCTTGATCGTAGGGAACACCAGATCGAGCTCGCCTTCGCGGTGGGCGGCGAGCGCGCCCCGCGGCGAGAACCAGCCGACGTCCACGCACTCGCGACCGTCGATGTGCGCCTCCTGCCCGGGCGGCAGCTCGGCGAGGAAGAAGTGCGTGTCGAAGCGAATGCGCACCTGTGCGGGCGTGATCCAGCGCGAGAACTTCACGAGCGCCGCTGGGTCGTCGAGCGCGATCGAGGCCTCCTCGCGCAGCTCGCGGATCGCCGCCGCGCGATGCGCGCCGTCGCCCTCTCCCTCGCCGGCGTCGACGGCGCCGCCGGGAAACACCCACACGCCGCCCATGAAGCGCGCCTGCGGCGAGCGGCGCACGAGCAGGACCTCGAGCGTCTCGGCGCCGCCGCGCAAGAGGATCACGGTCGCCGCCTGTCGCGGCTCGGTCGGTGGTCCCGGGTTGTACTCCTCGCCCGAGGCTGGGGCCCGGCCGTGCTCAGGTGCACTCATGTCGCGTCGAGCCTAGCGGGCGCTAACCTTCGCGGCCATGAGCGCCCCGACCGGCACGCTGCAGCGCTGGATCTGCGAATCGTGCGGCTTCATCTACGACCCCGAGGAAGGCGATCCCGACGGCGGCATCCCGCCGGGGACCGCGTTCGAGGACATCCCCGACACGTGGTTCTGCCCAGTGTGCGGCGCGCGCAAGCGCGACTTCACCCGCTACGAGGAGTAGGCGCGGCCTGACCGGCTGGGAGCAGCGGCTCGCGTTCGAGCGCGAGCACGTGTGGCACCCCTACAGTGCGCTTCCGCCCCCGCGCGCGCCGCTGCCGGTGGTCTCGGCGCAGGGCGTGCGCCTGCAGCTGGCCGACGGCAGCTGGCTAATCGACGGCATGGCTTCGTGGTGGTGCGCGATCCACGGCTACCGCCACCCGGCGCTCGATGCCGCCGCGCGCGAGCAGCTGGGGCAAATGGCCCACGTGATGTTCGGCGGGCTCACGCACGAGCCGGCTGTGGAGCTCGCGCGACGCCTGCTCGAGCTGACGCCGGGCGCGCTTGACTGCGTGTTCTTCGCGGACTCCGGGTCGGTGTCGGTGGAGGTCGCGATCAAGCTCTGCCTGCAGTTCCAGCGCGCGCGTGGGTGCCCGCGCCGCACGCGCCTGCTGACCGTGCGCGGTGGCTATCACGGCGACACGTTCGGTGCGATGGCGGTGTGCGACCCGGTGAGCGGCATGCACAGCGCGTTCGCTGGGGTGCTTGCCCGGCACGTGTTCGCACCGCTGCCGCCGGCGGGCTTCGACGCGGGGCTCGACGACGCGTGGGCCGCGCAGGTGAGCGAGCTGGCGGCAAGCCACGCCGACGAGCTGGCGGCGGTGATCGTCGAGCCTGTCGTGCAGGGAGCGGGCGGCATGCGCTTCTACTCGCCGCAGTGCGTGGCGCTGTTGCGAGAGCTGTGCGACGAGCACGGCCTGCTGCTCGTGCTCGACGAGATCGCCACTGGCTTTGGCCGCACGGGGGAGATGTTCGCGTGCGAGCACGCCGCCGTGCAGCCCGACGTGATGTGCGTCGGCAAGGCGCTCACCGGCGGTTATTTGACGCTCGCCGCCACGCTGTGCTCGCGCGAGGTTGCCGAGGCGGTCTCGGCGGGCGAGGCCGGCGTGCTGATGCACGGCCCGACGTTCATGGCCAACCCGCTTGCCTGCTCGGTGGCGCTCGCGTCGCTTGGGCTGCTCGACACGCGGCAGTGGCGCGGGCAGGTGGCGATGATCGAGTCGGCGCTCGCGGCCGGCCTCGAGCCTGCGCGAGAGCTTGCCGGGGTCCGCGACGTGCGCGTGCTGGGCGCGATCGGCGTCGTGCAGCTCGACCGCGCCGTGGACGTCGCGGCTACCACCGACGCCGCGCTGGCGCACGGCGTGTGGCTGCGGCCGTTTCGCGACCTCATCTACGCGATGCCGCCGTATATCGCGAGCGAGGCCGAGGTCGCCACGGTCGCCGATGCGATCGTGCACGCGGCGCGCGCCGCGTCGGCTGCCTGACTGTGCTGCTCAGCCGGCCGTCGGCGCGCGCGAGGCCAGCGGCGTCTGGGCGGCGGCCATCATCGGCCCCCAGCGCGCGCTGTTGCGAAACGCGCGCGTGGTGTAGTGCACCGACCAGGCGAGAATCGCTACGAGGAAGGGGGCGTCGCTGAGCGCCGAGACGAACACGTAGTGGTCGGTCGATAGCGTCAGCAGCGCCGCCAGGCGCACGAACGAGCGAAGCAGAAAGTACACGCCCCACACCAGCGTGATGCGGCGCATTGCGCCGGCGAACTCCTCGGATTCGGCCAGCTCAGGCGGCAGTGGAAACACCTCCTGCGCGAACATCGCCGCGAGCGCGCGGCCGCGCGCGAGCAACCCGAGCACCGTGGCGCTGATGATCAGATCCACGACGATTTCCTGTGCGAGGTACACGCGCGCGCTGCCGGAGCTGAGGCCGACGATCGCGCGGATCACGACGAACGCCAGCGCCACCCGAACAATCAGGCCCGGTCTGCCCGCGCGGCGCTCGCGCGAGAACACCACCAGGCCGAAGATCAGCGCGGCGACGATCCCGACGCTGAGCCCGACGAGCTTCCAGCCCGCGTAGAAGATCGCCAGCGGCCCGACCGCGTCGCGCACGAGCCGCGGCGCTGCGGTGCGCAGCACCGCCCGCGGGGCGAACGACCCCGGCGGCGGCAGCTGCTCGCTGGCGCCCTCCACCCGAGGGAGTCTAGGTGGCTGCGGCGCCGTTTGGCATCCACGGACCGTGCCAGCCGCCGAACTTGGCGACGAGCTCGTCGCCGGCCGCCGGTCCCCACGAGCCGGGCGCGTACTTCTGTACCGGGGGAGGGTCGTCGAGCAGTGGCTGCACGATGCGCCAGGTCTGTTCCACGTTGTCCTGGCGGGTGAAATGGCTGCGATCACCCTGCAGCGCTGCCTCGAGCAGGACCTCATAAGGCTTCGGGTCCGCACCGCCGGGCGAAGCGACCTCGATATCGAGCTCGACCGGTTGCGGTCCGGGGGCGTCGGCGCGCAAGGCGTCGAGGATGATCCTGATTCCGGCGTTGGGATCGACCTTGAAGACGATCTGGCTGGACTGGGGGCGATCTCGCCCGGGCGAGATGAAACCGAGTCGCGGAGGTTTCTTGAAAAGCAGCCGCAACTCGGTGAGCGTCGTCGGCAGTCGCTTGCCCGTGCGGATGAAGAACGGCACGCCGGCCCAGCGCCAGTTGTCGATCTCGACGCGCAGAGCAGCGTAGGTCTCGGTGTGAGAGCGCGGCGCCACCCCCTTGATCTTCAGGTAGCCGTCGTACTGTCCGCGCACGTAGCGCTGCGGCTGGGCGTCGCGCGTCGCCCGAAACAGAGCGAGCTTTGCGTCGTTGAGTGTTTCCGGATCGCCCGCGGACGGGGCCTCGATCGCCGCCGCCGCGAGGATCTGCATCAGGTGGTTGACGACCACGTCGCGCAGCGCGCCCACGGGGTCGTAGAAGCGCCCCCTGTCCTCGACGCCGACGGTCTCGGCCATCGTGATCTGCACGCACGCGAGGTAGTTGCGATTCCACACCGGCTCGAGCATCGTGTTGGCAAAGCGCAGGTACAGGATCTCCTCCAGGCCCAGCTTGCCGAGGAAGTGGTCGATGCGAAAGATCTGCGACTCCTGTAGGTGCTCGTGCAGTTCGCGGGCCAGTTCCTGAGCGGAGCGCAGGTCGTGCCCGAACGGCTTCTCGACGACGACCCGTGCCGGCGGTGCCAGCAAGCCGACACCCGCGAGACCCGCCACAACGGTCCCAAACAGGCCAGGGGGAATCTCCAGGTAGAACGCCGGCAGGCTTGCGTCGTGCAGCTGTGCGGCCACGCGCTTATAGACGTCGTCGTCGTTGAAGTCGCCGCTGACGTATGACAGTCGCTTCGCGAATCGCTGGAAAACGGCGTCGTCGAGCTTTTCGCCGCCGGCCTCGATCGATTCCCGCGCGTGTTCGCGCAGGCGCTCGATCGACCAGTCGTCGACGGCGACGCCGACCAGCGGACAGCGCAGCAGCTCACGCTCCTCCAGGCGATACAGCGCGATGAAGGTCTGCCTCTTGGCGAGATCTCCGGTGATCCCAAAGATCACGAGGGCGTCTGCCTGCGCGTGGTTGTTTTGGGCGTTGGCCATGGGTGAGCAGCGCAGCGGTCGGGCGGGTGACGCCACGCGAGCGACAGTGTGTCTTGTCGGCTCAGCGCGTGTCGCGCGCCCGCTCTCAGCGCGCGTTGGGCGCCCCGTCGGTGCGCGCGCTGGTGTCGGACCCCACCCACGCGCGCCACGGAAGCTGCTCGCCGGCCGCTGCCAGCAGCTCGCGCTCGGGCGCCCGTACGCGCGCAAGCACCTCCACGGGGATCGCGCCCGCGCGCGCGATCGCGGAGCGGTTTGAGCGGTGCAGCTCCGGGGCGCGCTTCGGCCACGGCGTGAGCACCACAGCGCGCACGTCAAGCTCGGCGGCGCGCGCCGCCTCCAGCGTCAGCAGCGTGTGGTTGATCGTGCCGAGGCCGGGGCGCGCAGCCACCACCACCGGCAGGCCCAGCCGCGACGCGAGATCGCGCACCGAGAAATCCTCGGCGAACGGTGCGAGCAGGCCGCCGACCCCCTCGACGACCAGCAAGCAGCGGCCCGCGGGCGGCACGGCGGCCAGAAGATCGCGACGATCGATCGCCTCGCCGTTGAGTTGCGCGGCCAGCTGCGGCGAGACGGCGGGTTCGTAGCGGCGCGGCGCGACGTCGTGCGGCCGCTGCCCGCTCATCGCTGCGAGCAGCTCGTGATCCGGCGGCCACGACCCCTTGCCCGTTTGCCCGAGGCCCGTGACTACGGGCTTGTGCGCGACCACGCGCTCGCCGGCCGCGACCATCGCGGCGATCAGCGCGGCGCTGAGGACGCTCTTGCCGACGTTGGTGTCGGTGCCCGTCACGAACAGGCCGCGCATCGTTCGTCGGCGCGCGGTCAGGCCGCGCGTGCTATCTCGCCGGCGCGCTCCTGGTCAAAGGGAGCGTCGGACGCGTCGCGCTCGTCGCCGGCGCGCTGCGCCGGCCGCTGCGCGCCCGCTTGATGCGCGGGCAGCATCGGGTCGCCGTGCTCGTAGTCGAATGGGGCGGAGGCCGTCGCGAGCACCTCGGTGACGCGCTCAAACTGCGCCGGGGCGTGATCGTCGGGCGCCTGCGCTGCAAACGCGGCCAACCGCGGCGGGCCGATGTCGGCCGGGTCGAGCCCCAGCCGGTACGCGGCGCCGGCCAGCTCGCGCGCGGCCCTGGACATGTCGGCCGGGGTGTGCGACGCCATCGCTGCCAGGCGCAGGCGGGCGCTGCCCGCCGGCACGGTGGGCGGACGGATCGCCTGCGCGAAAACGCCGTGCTCGATCGCGTCCGCGCTCATGTGCAGCGCGGTGTGCTCGTCGCCGAGCACGAGCGGGACGATCGGCATGTCGTCCTCCACCACCGCAAAGCCTTCGGCCGCCAGTGCGCGCCGCAGCGCACGCGCGTTGCCGTGCAGCCGCGCCACGCGGTGCGGGCGCTCCTGCAGAAGTTGCAGCGCGGCGAGCGCGGCGGCGGCGGCGGGCGGCGCCGGCGCCGTCGAGAAGATGAACGAGCGCGAGGTGTTGAGCAGCAGTCGCACGAGCTGCGAGTCGGCGCACACATAGGCGCCGTATGAGCCCAGCGCCTTGCCCAACGTGCCGATCAGCGCGTCAACCTCGCCCTCGAGCCCGGCCTCGGCGACCGCACCGCGGCCGTCCGGGCCGAACGTGCCGGTCGCGTGGGCCTCGTCAACCGCCACGGCCGCGCCGTGCGCCTGAGCGATTTCGGCGATCGCCCGAAGCGGCGCCACGTCGCCATCCATCGAGAAGATCGAGTCGGTGACGATCAACAGCCGCGCGCCCGCGGCGCGGCGCGGCGCGTGGCGACGCACGCTCCACTCGAGGTGTTCGACGTCGAGATGGCGGTAGATCTCGACGTCTGCGCGCGACAGGCGGCAGCCGTCGACGATCGAGGCGTGGTTGAGCTCGTCAGAGAAGATCACATCGCCCGCGCCGGCGAGCGCGCCGATCACGCCGAGGTTCGCGAGGTAGCCCGAGCCGAACAACAGACACGCCTCGCTTCGCTCGAATTCCGCGAGGCGCTCCTCGAGGCGGCGGTGAATCGTCATCGTCCCCGAGATCAAGCGCGAGGCTCCGGCGCCGGCGCCCCAGCGCATCGCCGCGTCGGCGGCGGCCTCGCGCACGCGTGGGTGGTCGGCCAGGCCCAGGTAGTTGTTCGAGCACAGCAGCAGAACGGGCTGCCCGTCGAGCAGCACGGTCGGTCCCTGCGGGCCGGAAACCAACCGCAGCCGCCGGGACAGCCCCAGGCGCTCGATCTCGTCCAGGCGGCGCGCGATGTCGCTCATCGGCCGCCGCGCCTCAAGCTCACTCGCGCCCGGCGTGCGCGCGACGCTTGGGGCGATAGCGAAGCTGCGTGGACGGGTCCCACAGGCGCACGCGCACGCTCGTCGCATCGGCCGGTGCACCGCTGCCGCCGCTGCCGCCGTGGGGCGGCTCGTCGAGGAGGTCCGACACCACGTCGGGCGTCTGGCCGCGGAGCCATCCCGAGCGATTGTCGGGGCGTGGATTTGCGGCGTTGTCTGGCTGGCGCGCCACGTTGAGGCCGTGTGCCTGAAACATCTCGCGGTCCTCCGCGGGCTCGGCCCCGAGCGTGGTGAGAAAGTTGCCCATCATCACGCCGTTGAGCCCGGCGCGCACGGCGAGCGGCTGCAGCTCGCCCAGGTTCTCGACGCGTCCTCCGCACAGCCGGAACAGTGCTTCTGGCAGGATCAGGCGGAAGATCGCGATCCACTTGACCGCCTCCCACGGGTCGATCAGCTCGCGCTCGCCAAACTTCGTTCCCGGCCGTGGGTTGAGCAGGTTGATGGGCACGCTGGTGGGGTTGATCGCGGCCAGCTCGAAGGCCATCTCCACGCGCTGCGCGCGCGTCTCGCCGAGGTTGAGGATGCCGCCGACGCAGGTCTCAAGGCCCGAGTCCCGCACGGCGTCGATCGTGCGCAGCCGTCCCTCGTAGCGCACGGTGGTGGTGACCTCGTCGTAGTAGCTGCGCGCGGTCTCGACGTTGTGGTGAACGCGCTGGATGCCCGCCTCCTTGAGTGCGGCGGCGCGCTCGCGCGACATGTGACCGATCGACGCGCAGCGCTTGAGGTTGGTGTGACGGGCCACCAGCCGCACGCCCTCCAGGTACTTGCCGAAGTCGCGCTTTGACAGACCCTGGCCCTGCGTGACCATGCAGAAACGGTGCGCGCCCGCCGCTTCCGCGGCGCGGGCGTGTTCGAGCACCTGCTCGGGCTCCATCATCGCGTGCATCGGCGTGTCCGCCTCGGCGAAGCGCGACTGGGCGCAGAAGCCGCAGTCCTCGGCGCAGCCGCCGGACTTCGCGCTGACCAGCGAGCACATGTCGGTGGAGTCCGCGAAGCGCTCCACGCGCGCGCTCCAGGCGCGCTCCACCAGCGCTTCGATCTGTGAGTGGTCGTCGATCTCGCCGAGCCGCGCTGCCTCCTCGGGCGTGATCAAGGGCGGCATGCGCGGCAGGTTAAGCAGCGCCGCGGACAGCTACGCCCGGCCGGTGAACGCCGTCAGCGACCGCTCCAGCGCGGCGGCCGTTTCTCGGCGAACGCGCGCACGCCCTCGCGCATGTCTTGCGACGCGAAGGAGGCGCGACGCAGCTCGATCAGCTCGTCCGCGAGGGCGTCTGCAAGGGCGTTCTGTGCGCCCAGCAGCGCTGCGATCACGCGCTTGTTGCCCGCCTGCGCCAGCGGCGCGTTGCCCGCCAGCTCACGCGCGAGCTCAAGCGCCTCGGACTCGAGCGCCTCGGAGTCGATGACCCTGTTCACGAGGCCCCACGCAAGCGCGGTCTCGGTGTCGATGTAGCGGCCGAGCAGAAACAGCTCGCGCGTGCGGGGCGCGCCGATCGCGTCGAGGAACCGTCGCAGGCCGGTGTGGGAGTAGACCAGCCCGAGTTTTGCGGGCGGCATGCCCAGGAGGATGCCCTCGCGCGCCACGCGCATGTCGCACGCGAGCGCGAGCTCGAGGCCGCCGCCGATGGTGTGTCCCGGAAGCACCGCGAGCGTGGGCAGCGGATAGGCCTCGAGCGCGTCGATCGCTTCGGTGAAGGGGTGCGCCACGAGGCGCTCGGCGCGCTGCTCGAACTGGTCGTCCGGGATCTCGCCGATGTCATAGCCGGCCGAGAACATCCCGTGCGCGCCGGTGACGATCACGCAGCGCGCCGGGTCCTCTGCCGCCGCGCTGTCGACGAGCGTTGCGGTGATCGCGTCGAGGATCGGGTGGTCCAGCGCATTGCGCTTGTCGGGGTTTGAGATCGTGAGGCGCAGGACGCCAGGCGCAGGCTCGTCGAGCAGCAGCTTGCCGCCGGCGAGCTCACGCGCGGGGATGCTCGAGGACGTGCCGAACCTCCTATGTCAAGCCGACGGCCGTGTGAGCGGTCGAGACGAGGGTTGGCATGGGTCTGGAGAGCAGCACGAAAACGCGTCGGACGAGATAACGCTTCAGACAGCGCAAGGCGTCCATTCTTGTACGTCCCTCGGCCTGCTTGCGGGCTAGATAAGCCTTCGCCCCAGGGTGCATCGATTGCTCGGCGCGCCCGAGACGACGAGAGATCTTCTGAAGCCAGCGCTCGCGGTCCAGACAACCGGCCGGGAGCTCGAGCTCGGGCCACAGATCGTGCAGGTGCCAGCGCAGCCGGCGCTGGTCATCGGAGCGCTGAGCGACGAGGTCGTCGTGGTGGTCGAGCAGGAGCTTGATGTCGTGCGCCTCTTCGTCGACGGTGGCGGCGGGCAAGCGCTCGGGGCCCTCAGCCAGGGCGGCGCGGGCGATCGCCAGGGCGTCGATCGAGTCCGACTTGCCGGCGCTGCGCACTGCCCTTCGCGAGACCCCCATCAGCTTCGGGGCGACGCGCACGACGCGCTCGCCGCGCCCAACGAGAAAACGCTCGAGGCCGCCCGAGACGTGACGGCAATCCTCAATCGCCCAGATCCGCTCGCTGTCGAGGCCCTCGGCCCAGCGGAGCATCTCGGCGAAGCCCCGCGCCAGCGCGCTCGCTGTGAGCTCGCCAGATAGCTCGCCGGTCCCCGCAACCACCACGGCCGCGGTGTGGGTCCTCTTGTGTGTATCCGTCCCGATCACGATCATCTAGCTCGTCCCTTCGTTTGAATGTCACCAACGGGCGGACCGCCGGCTGACAAACCTCACTGGGGGCGAAGCCACGCTCCTATCAAGTCAAGTCGGCGATCCTCGGACGGTGGCGGGCGACAGTTCGGCGTTTGAGGTCAGGCCGACCGGCCGACACGCACGCTAGGAGTCAGCCCGTCACCGCCCGAGAACCAACTCGACCCGTCGGACGTCACCGTCGGGACGCCGACTCTGACAGTGAGCGGCACAGTAGCCGAGCGCCGCGGCCCGTCGCGAGCCGCCTTGCGCGAGCCGGGCCTACTCGAGCACGACGAGGGTGTCGCCCTCGTTGACCGCCTGCCCCTCCTCACAGAGGATCTCGGCGACCGTACCTGCGTCTTCGGCTTCGACGGGCATCTCCATCTTCATCGACTCGAGGATGGCGACTGTGTCGCCCTCCTGGATCTCGTCGCCGACGGAGCACTCGATTTTCCATACCGTGCCCGTGATATGGGCCTCTATCTCGGTCACGCCCACCTCCAAGGTGCGATCGCCTGTCGCCGCGGACGATAACCAGCGGGGCCGACGACTGATGCCATCGAGCACGCTCGCAATCGTCACCGCGCACAACGAGGCGCAGTCGATCGCAGCGACGCTGGCCGCGCTCTCGCGCGCGCTGCCGGGGGCGGCGCTGGTGGTCGCCGACGACGGGTCCACCGACGCCACTTCCGAGCTTGCCCGCACGGCGGGGGCGCAGGTGGTCGAGGCCCAAGGCCGGCTCGGCAAGGGCGGTGCGGCGAGCCTGGCGGCCGCGGATGCGCTGCAACGCCTACAGGAGCGCGCGGACGCGAGCGAGGCAATCGTGCTGCTTTGCGACGCTGACCTCGGCGCCTGCGCCGGGCAGCTCGCGGCGCTGGTCGGCGCGGTCCGTCGCGACGAAGCCGATCTCGCGATCGCCGCGTTCACGGTGCGGCAGGGGGGTGGCTTCGGCGTGGCGCTTGGGTTTGCGCGCTGGGCGGTGCGCCGGTGCTGTGGCGTGCGCCTGAGCGCGCCCATCTCCGGCCAGCGCGCCCTGAAGGCCGCCGTGCTTGAAGATGTGCTGCCGTTCGCCGACGGCTTCGGCATGGAGCTGGGGATGACGATCGACGCGCTGCGCGCGAGGTACCGGCTGGCGGAGATCGAGCTCGACCTGTCGCATCGCGCCACGGGGCGCACGCCGCGCGGCTTTGCCCACCGCGTGCGCCAGCTGCGCGACTTCGTGCGCGCCTACCGCGAGCGGCTGTAGCGCGTCGTTTTCGGCGCCGCCCGCGCGGCGCGCCGCCCGCGCGCGTTGAAGGGACCGGCGGCCGGGCGCGCGCGGCGATACGTTGCCGCGGCGATGATCCTGTCGATCGACCAGGGAACGACGGGCACGACCTGCATCGTGTTCGACGAGCAGGCGCAGCCGCTCGGACGCGCCTACCGCGAGATCACCCAGCACTTTCCCGCCCCGGGCTGGGTCGAGCACGACGCCGCCGAGCTGTGGAGCGTGACGCAGGCGGTCGCGGGAGAGGCGCTCGCGGATGCGGGCGTGGCGGCCGGCGAGCTGCTCGCGGTGGGCCTCACCAACCAGCGCGAGACCGTGTGCGTCTGGGATCCGGCGAGCGGCGAGCCGCTGCATCGCGCGATCGTGTGGCAGGACCGGCGCACGGCGGCGCGCTGCGACGAGCTGCGCGCGGCCGGGCACGAGGAGCTGATCAGGCAGCGCACTGGGCTCGTGCTCGACCCTTACTTCAGCGCGACGAAGATGCAGTGGCTGTTCGAGCACGTCGACGGCCTGCGCGAGCGAGCGCGCAGCGGCCGCGCCGCGTTTGGCACAGTCGATGCGTGGCTGGCGTTCAAGCTCACCGGCGAGCACGTCACCGACGCCAGCAACGCCTCGCGCACGATGCTCTATGACATCGCCGAGCGCCGCTGGGACGGCGAGCTGCTCGAGCTGTTCGGTATACCCGAGCGCGCGCTGCCGCGCGTGGCGCCGAGCGCGGGCGTCTTCGGCCACAGCGACCCGATCGCGCTGCATGGCCATGCGGTGCCGCTGGCAGGCATCGCGGGCGATCAGCAGGCAGCGCTGTTCGGGCAGGCGTGCGTGGACCCGGGGATGGGAAAGAACACCTATGGCACTGGTTCCTTCGTGCTGATGAACGCGGGCTTTGCGCCGCCGCCGCCGGCACGCGGGCTGATCGGCACTATCGCGTGGGGCATCGGCGGCTCCGGCACATACGCGCTCGAGGCGTCGATCTTCACAACCGGGGCGGCCGTGCAGTGGCTGCGCGACGGGCTGCAGGTCATCGGCAGTGCCGCCGAGACGGAGACGCTCGCCGCCGGGCTGCAGGACAACTGGGGCGTCTACTTCGTGCCCGCGCTAAGCGGGTTGGGCTCGCCCCACTGGGATCCCCACGCGCGCGGCACAATCGTCGGTCTCACAGCGGGCGCCGGGCGCGCGCAGCTGGCCCGGGCCACGCTCGAGGCGATCGCCTACCAGACCGTTGACGCGGTGCGCGCGATCGAGGAGGCGTCAAGACAGCCGCTGAGCGAGCTGCGCGCCGACGGCGGCGCCACCGCGAACGCCTGGCTGATGCAGTTTCAGGCCGACATGCTCGGCGTGCCCGTGCTCGTTCCCGAGATCGCGGAGACCACCGCGCTCGGCGCCGCCTATCTCGCGGGCATAGGAGCGGGCGCGTGGACGCTTGACGAAGTGGCGCGCGCGTGGCGTGAGCGCAGCCGCTACGAGCCGCAGATGGGGGCCGATCAGCGTGCCGCTCTGCTCGCGGGATGGGCCGACGCGCTGGCCCGCGCGCGCACGCGCGCGTAACCTTGTGCCACGCACGCGGTAGACCGATCAGATGGACGAGCTCGCGCCGATGCGGGAGCAGGTCTACACCGACCCGCGCCCGAAAGAGTACTTCGACCGCTTCCACACGCGCGCGCGCGAGCGCCAGCCCGATTGGATCTACGAGCTGGTCCGCGTGCTCACCTCGCTGTACGCGTACACGTTGCTGCGCACGCGGCCGATCAGCACCGACCACGTACCCGGCCGCGGCGGGGTGATCCTCGCGCCCAACCACTTCTCGTTCATGGACCACTTCCTGATCGGGTGCTACATCCGCCGCAAGCTGCGATACATGGCCAAGTCGCAGCTGTTCAAACCGCCGATGCAGTACATCTACACCCACGGCGGGGTGTTTCCGGTGCGCCGCGGTGCGCGCGACGAAGAGACGTTCATCACCGCCGAGAAGATCCTCGTCGAGGGTGGCTGCGTGGCGATGTATTGCGAGGGCGGCCGCTCGCGCACCGGCAAAGTGTCCGAGAAGGCCAAGCCGGGAATCGGGCGCCTGGCGCTCGAGACGGGCGCCGTGGTCGTGCCGATCGCAGTCTTCGGCTCATCGCACATCCGCAACTGGAAGCGCCTGCAGTTTCCGCGCGTGACCGTCCAGTACGGCGAGCCGATTCGCTGGCAGCGCGTAGAGCACCCGACGCGCGAGCAGCAGCAGGCTGTGTCGGACGAGATCCTGATCGAGAGTCGGCGTCTTTACGCAGGGCTGGAAGAGCACGGGCGCAAGGGCATCCTCAAACGCCTGCGCGCGCAGCGGCGCGCTGGAACCGGCCAGCCCAAGGGAGCGGCCGCCTGAACCGGCGGTGCCGGCGGCGGGGGCCACAGAAGGGACGGGCCGCGCAGCCGCGGGCCGATGAGCGAAAGACTTGACGTGG
>DASZFR010000207.1:0-7666 GCA_035939635.1 Solirubrobacteraceae bacterium | reverse complement strand
AAAAGCACAGAACCGAACTTCACCGTGTATGAACCCGGACGCCACAACCCGCAAGCCACGCAGTCAGAGCGCGACCACATCCCGATCGTGCCGCCGTCGGCGACCCGGCTGTTGGCGCGCATCGGACCGCTGTCCGGGCTGCGACTGGGGCTCGAGTTGCTCGCAGCGCTGCTGCTGGGGCTGCCGGCGCTCGCGTGGGCGGTGGCTCGCGGCCGCCACCGCCCTCGGCTCGCGCAGACGCCCGGTCGCGCCCATCTGCGCCTGGCGGTAGCCGCTGGTCTGGTCGTGTGGCTCGTCGCCGGGATCGTCCTGTTCAGCGACATGTCGCGGCTGCACCCGCGCTACGTCGAGGTTTTCGTGCCCGCGGTCGCCGCCACGCTGGGAATCGGCGCGGCGTGGGCGTGCTCGCCGCGGGGCCGCGCGCGGATGGCCGTGCTGGCCGGCACCCTGCTGGTGCTCGTGATCTACGGCGAGCGGCTGCTGTACGGCACGCCGAGGGCGTGGTGGATAGCGCTGCTGGGCGCGATGGGGGCGATCACATGCGCCGCGCTCGCGCGCGTGATCGGTATCCCCGCGAGGCTGCAGCGCGCGCTTGCGCCGGCGGGTGCGCTTGCTCTGACGATGGTCGCGGTGTTCGCGATCCCGGTGAGCGCCGACGTCACTGCGATCGACACCCACGTGACCGACGCGGGCTACGTGGGAGCGCTGCCCAGCGAAGAGCAGCGGCTGGTCAGCTCGTATCTGCGCTCACACCAGGACGGCGCGCGCTATGAGGTCGCGGCCGAGTCGGCGACCGGAATCGGCGCTCTGGTGGTGCAGGACGCGCGACCGATCGTGGTGCTCACCAGCTACAACGCGCGCGTTTTCACCACGGTGACAAAGCTCGAGCACCTGATCGCCGAAGGCAAGGTCCGCTATGCGTTTTTGAACTCGACGTGCAGCCGGCGCGGGGCGGCGCTCAATCCCGCCTGCGCGGCTCCCGTGCGCTGGGTGCGTGCGCACGCCACCGACGTCTCACACCAGGCGGGACTCGAACGCGGCGGTGTGCTGTGGCGGCTGCCCGGTGCAAAGGGGTGACCTCGGGCACCCCAGCGAGCCCGGCAAGCGAAGACCGGGCTCTAAGCGAGCTCGCGGACGCGGCCCGCGCGGGCAAGCGGTTTGCGATGGACACGGAGTTCGTCGGGGAGGGTCGCTACCGCACGCTGCTGTGCCTTGTGGCGCTGGCCACGCCGCAAGCCGCGGGCATGGCGGAGCGCATCGAGCTCCTCGACCCTCTCGCGGAGGGAGTCGAGCTGTCGCCGCTGGCCGAGATCCTCGAAGACCCGCAAATCGAGGTGGTCGTGCACGCCGGGCGCCAGGACATCGCGCTCGTGCGCCGGCGCCTGCGCTGCGACGTGCAGAACGTGTTTGACACGCAGGTGGCTGCGGGCTTTGCGGGGCTGGGCGCACAGTCCTCTTACGAGGCGCTGCTGAGCGAGCTGTTGGGGGTGCGCATCGGCAAGACCGCCAGCTTTACGCGCTGGGACACGCGCCCCCTGACGGGCGAGCAGCGCTCATACGCGCGCGAGGACGTGTTGCACCTGCTGGAGCTCGCCGACGAGCTGCAGCACCGGCTCGACGCGCTCGGGAGGCTTTCGTGGGCGCGGGAGGAGTGCGAGCCGCTGGCCCACGCCAGCGACGAGCGCGATCCCGACGTGATCCTGGACCGGCTGCCGCGCGTGCGCACGCTGAGCGCGAGCGCGCGGCCGGTGGCGCGCGAGCTTGTGACATGGCGCGAGCAGACCGCGGAGCGCCAGAACCGGCCGGTGCAAAGCGTGCTCGGAGATCCGGCGCTGATGGAGATCGCGCGCCGCAAGCCCTCCTCGCGCGCCGAGCTCGAGCAGATCCGCGGGGCCGGGCCGGCGCGCCGCTACTCGCGCGAGCTGCTTGAGGTCGTGCAGCGCGGCCGCGCGCGCCCGCCGGAGCCGGCGCAGGAGCACGTCCGCGGCCCGGCCAGCCGACCGGAGGACGCGCCGCTTGTGGCGCTGTGCGAGGCGCTCGTTCGCGCCAACGCACTGAAGGCACAGATCGCCTACGAGCTGATCGCCTCGCGCAGCGACCTGCAGGCGATCGTTGCTGCGCGCCGCGGCGAGGAAGCCGAGCCGGCGGTTCGCACTCTGCGCGGATGGCGCCGCGAGCTCGTCGGTGCGGAGCTCACGAACCTGCTCGAGGGTCGGCTGGCGCTGGCGGTGCAGGGCGCAGAAGTGCGCGCGAGCCGGATCTCCTAGCTCGCTTCTTCCGCCCGTTCTTTGGCCGCTTCCGCGGCTTCCTCGCGGGCTTCCTGCGCTTCTTCTTCGGCTTCCTTCTTGGCTTCGGCGCCGGCGGGCCCGCCGGCTGCGGGCTGACCTTCGGTCACGAGCTCGCGCACCTCTCCCCGTGGCCGGGCGTTGCCCTGGACCGGAACTTCCCACACGAGCTCGCGCACGAGTAGCTCGTGAGCCGGAGATCTGCGGTGTCTACATCGCACCTGGCCGTGCACGGCGGCTGTGTGCTTGTGACAGTGCGCAACCGAGCGCCGCTTCACCGTGGCCTGCGCAGTGGTGGCGGCTGCGCAAGCCCACGCCAGCACGACCACAGCCGTCGCAGCATGCCTCATCAGCACCGAGAAACGGGGCACCCCAGGATCGTAGGGCAGGCGGAGGCGCCACATGCCGGACGTTCGCCGGGCGCCAGATCAACGCGCGCTTACGGGCCGCGGCCGGTAAGCTCGTACCTAACATGGACGCTCCCACGGATGGGGAACAGCCCCCACCGGGGTCGAACGGGGTCGCTCCGGCGTTGGTACCCCCAAGCGCCTGAGCGGCCCCCCATTCGCGGGCCGCTCAGCGAGCCCGGAAGGTGACCTACAGCGCCGCCGCGGCTATTTGATGCTGTTGTAAACGCTGAACAGCGGCAGGTACATCGAGACCACGATGAACCCGACGATGCCGCCGATGACAATGATCATCACCGGCTCGAGAATCGACGTGAGCGCCTTCACGGAAGCCTCCACCTGATCCTCATAGAAGTCGGCGACCTTGTCGAGCATCGCATCGAGCGCACCGGTTTCCTCGCCGACTCCGACCATGTGCGTGACCATCGTCGGAAACACCGGCGCCTGGGCCAACGGCGAGGCGATCGTGCCACCACGCTTGACCGACGTGATCACACCCTCCATCGCCTCTTCCACGGCCACGTTGCCCGCGGTCTTGCCGGTGATCTCGAGCGCGAGCAGCAGCGGCACGCCAGCGCCCGTGAGCGACGAGAGCGTGCGCGACCAGCGCGCGACGGCGACCTGCTGCACGATGTTGCCGATCTTCAGCGGCACGTGCAGGCGGAAGTGATCCCATTGCCGGCGCCCCCACGAAGACTTCTTCCACTTGAAGAACGCCATCGCGGTGCCGATCGTGAGCAGGATCATCAGCCACCAGTAGCCGGTGACGGCGTGCGAGAGGAACACGGACACCTTGGTGATCGAGGGAAGTTCGCCGCCGAACTGCTTGAAGACACCCTCGAACACGGGCACGAGGAAGGCAACCAGCGCCATCATCACGCCGATTGCAAACGTAACCACCAGTGCCGGGTAGACCATCGCCGAGCGGATCTGGCGCCGCAGCGAGGCGTCCTTCTCCAGCTGGTCGGCCACGCGCATGAGCGCGTCCTCGAGCACACCGCCGGTCTCGCCCGCCTGAGCCATCGCCACGAACAACGGGCTAAACACCTTCGGGTGGCGCGCCATCGCGTCGCTGAGCGCCAGCCCCGCCTCGACGTCCTTGCGCACCGACACGAGCGTTTCCTTGAGGAACTTGCCCTCGGTCTGCTCCTCGAGCACGTACAGCGAGCGCAGGATGCTCATGCCCGAGTTGATCATCGTCGAGAGCTGGCGCGAGAACACCGCGAGTTCGGCCGGCTTGACGCGCTTGAGAAACTCCAGCTCGATTTCACGCGACCCCCTCTTGTCGGCGATGTCGAGGACGATCAGCCCGCGTCGCTTCAGCTGGTCTGAGACGGCCTGCTTGGAGTCAGCCTCGAGCTCGCCGCGCGCCTTGACGCCGGCGAGGTCGATCGCCCTGAAGACGTAGGTGCTCACAGACGACCCCTACGCCGCCTGTCGCGCGAGATCCATGCGCGAGCCGCCAAGCAGCCGACCCAGCTCCTCCGGCGTGGTCGAGCGCGATTCGGCGAGGCTCTGAGAGATCACGCCCGCGCGCACCAGGGTCGCAAGCGACGAGTCCATCGTCTGCATGCCGTTCGCGGAGCTGGTCTGCAGCACCGAGTAGATCTGGTGTGTCTTGCCCTCGCGAATCAGGTTACGCACAGCCGGCGTTGGCACCAGCACCTCACAGGCGACAACGCGACCGGAGCCGTCGGCCGTCGGGAGCAGCTGCTGTGTGATGATGCCCTGCAGCGCGACGGACATCTGGACGCGGACCTGGCCCTGCTGGTGAGCGGGGAACACGTCGATCACGCGGTCGATCGTCTGCGCGGTGTCCTGCGTGTGCAGCGTCGCGAACACGAGGTGACCGGTCTCCGCCGCGGTGAGCGCGGTTGAGATGGTCTCGAGATCGCGCATCTCGCCAACGAGGATCACGTCAGGGTCCTGCCGCAGCGCCGACTTGAGCGCATCGCCGAAGCTCTTGGCGTCGGCACCGAGCTCGCGCTGGTTGACGATGCATTTCTTGTGCGCGTGCAGGAACTCGATCGGATCCTCGATCGTCATGATGTGCTCCTCGCGCGAGCGGTTGATCGTGTCGATCATCGCGGCCAGCGTTGTGGACTTACCCGATCCGGTCGGGCCGGTGACGAGCACAAACCCGCGCGGCTTGCGCGTGAACTCGTGGACCACCGCGGGCAACCCGAGCTCCTCGATCGACGTCAGGCCGAAGGGGATCAGGCGAAAAGCAGCGCCGAGCGCGCCGCGCTGGAAGTAGGCGTTGACGCGGAAGCGGGCGTGGCCAGGAATCGAGTAAGCGAAGTCCAGCTGCCATTCGGTCTCCAACCGCTGGCGCTGGTCGCCGTTGAGGATCGAGTACACGATCTCGCGGGTGTCGGTGGGGGACAGCTTGGGGTAGTTCTCGAGCGGCGTTAGGCGCCCGCGCACGCGGACCGTCGGGTGTGCGCCCGCGGTGATGTGCAGGTCAGACGCCTTGCGGGCAACGACTTCCATCAGCAGGTCTGCGAAATCGATGTCCATCCCGGTGCGCATCGACATAAGCGCGCAAAGGCCCGCATCGCGACCCCTGCACTGGACGAAGGTCTGAGTCCGCTCAGCCGTTGCCGATCACGCGGGCGATCTCGGCCATCGAGGTGAGTCCCTGCTTGACCTTTTCGATGCCGTCGTCGGACAGCCTGGTCATCCCCTGGCTGACCGCCACGTCGCGAATCGCCTCGGCGGGGCGCCGTTCCAGCGCCATGGTCTGGATCTCGGGGGAGACGTCCATCACCTCATAGATACCCATGCGCCCGCGATAGCCGCTGCCCCTGCAGCGCCCGCAGCCCACGGGCTCGTAAGCCTCCATCTCCACCACGGCCTTGAAGCCGCTGTCGCGCAGCGCCGAGGCAGGGATGATCGCGCGCCGCTTGCAGTCGCGGCAAAGCACGCGCACGAGGCGCTGTGCCACCACGCAGTCGACCGCCGACGCGACCAGAAAGGGCTCGATGCCCATCTCGATCAGGCGCGTGACCGCCGACGGCGCGTCGTTTGTGTGCAGCGTCGAGAGCACGAGGTGGCCCGTAAGCGCCGACTCCACCGCGATGCGCGCCGTCTCGTGATCGCGGATCTCCCCCACCATGATCACGTCCGGGTCGGCGCGCACCATCGAGCGCAGCCCGGCGGCGAAGGTGAGCCCGGTCTTGGTGGAAACCTGAATCTGGGTCAATCCCGGGATTTCGTACTCCACCGGATCCTCGACGGTGATGATGTTCTTCTCGGGCGTGTTCAACGCCTGCAGCGCCGCATACAGGGTGGTGGACTTGCCCGAGCCCGTTGGGCCGGTGACCAGGACGGCGCCGTGGGACTCGTGGAACGCGCGCTCAAAGCGCACGCGGTTGTGAGCTGGCATGCCGAGCTTGTCCAGGTCCATCACCAGCGAGGACTTGTCGAGCACGCGCACCACCACCGACTCCCCGTGCACGCTCGGCAGCGTCACAACGCGCAGGTCGATGTGCTTGCCGTCGACGCTCAGCCCGACGCGGCCGTCCTGCGGCAGGCGCCGCTCTGCGATGTCAAGGTCGGCCATGATCTTCACGCGCGATACCACGCCCGGGGCCATTCGCCGCGGCACGGTGGTGATGTCCTGCAGCACTCCATCGACACGGAAACGCACCCGCAGCTCTCCCCTATCCGCCGCGAGGTGCACGTCTGACGCGTGCCGGTCGACGGCTTGGGCGATGATCTGGTTGACCAGCTTGATCGCCGGCGCGTCGTCGGCGCTGGGGCGCAGATTGACAACTTCGCCGCGGCCCTCATCGGTCTCGTCCGGCTCAGCGTCGGGCTCGGCGACGACATCCTCGAGGCGGTCCAGTCGCGTGATCAGCGCGGCGATGTCCTCGGGCGGTGCGACCGCGACGCGGACCTCGTAGCCGGTGATGATCGCCAGGTCGTCTACCGCCAGCACGTTCGCCGGATCAGCCATCGCGACGAGCAGCGTGCCTTTGTCCAGGAACGCCACCGGCACCGCCTGATAGCGCTTGGCCGCGGTGCTGGAAACGAGGTTGGCCGCCGCCATTTCCACCTTGAAGGCGTCGAGGTCCAGGTGGTCGAGCCCATAGCGCTCGGCGAGGGCGCGCGACAGCTGGTCGTGCGTGAGCAGCCCGCGTTCCACCAGCACGCGCTCGGGGGTGCCGCCCGAGCCGCGCGACGTCTGTACCGCGTCGTCGACCTGCTCGCGCGAGGCGAAGCCAAGCTCGACGATCACGTCCGTGAGAAAGCGCGGCGTGGAGTCTGGGCGAGACGGTCGCGTGATGCCGCTCCATCTGGAGTGCTCGTCGCCCGGGGGCCGCGCAGCGGCAGTTGTGCTGCCCGCGTGGGGGTCCTCAGGCGAGATCGCGGCTGTCTGCTCAGCAGCGCCGGCGCGCTCGACGACCACATGGGGGTCCCGGTCGGCGCTCACGTCGGCAGCCGGCGCCGGCGCCGGCCCTGCGTCCGGCACAGCGTCTGCTCGGTCGGCCGCGACGTCCACCGCACCCGCGCCGGCGGCGCTGCTATCGAGCCCGAGGATCGCGTGCAGGTCCGGCGGGCTTCCCTGAGCGGGATCGCTCATGACGGACAACCTCCGCTCAGGTTTCTACGCGCCGGCGGTGACGGTGCGAGCCGCGCGGCGCATGACCTCGCGCGGCGCTTGCAGGCCCGTCCACAGCTGCAGGCTGAGGGCGCCCTGGGCGACGAGCACGTCGAGGCCATCGACCGCGCGCACGCGCTGCTCGCGCGCGGCGAGCAGCAGCGCGGTGGGTCTGTCGCCGTAGGGCAGGTCGGCCACATAGTGGTACTTACCGACCTGATCGAACGTGAGCCCGAGTTGGTTGAGCGCGCGCGCGTCAGTGGCCGAGGGTTCGACCGCGTCGGGTTGGCGCGGCGGGGTTTCCCCGTCGTCGCGTCGTGCGTCGCCCGTCGAGAGGCCGACTGACGTGCAGTTGACGAGCAGGACGG
>DASZFR010000206.1:0-7231 GCA_035939635.1 Solirubrobacteraceae bacterium | reverse complement strand
GCACGTCGCTGCGGCGCGCAAGCCTGGCGATGAAGTCCCGCTTGGTACGCCCCGAGGAGCGCTTGCGGGTGACTCTCAGCGCGACCACCGCACCTGGCTCATCTGCCTGAGGGTCGAGGCGGCTGAGCGCTTCGGCGGCGTAGCGCAGGTCCTTGACGCTTTTGCGCCAGCGATGCATCGCCACAGCGCGCTCGCCACGCTCACCGGCGGCCCGCTCGTAGCGGCGCCGGCCTCGGGCGTACAGCTGTCTGTACCCGCGCTCTAAACCGCTCATGCCGGCCTTCGCCTCAGGTTGCCACGCCTGCATGCCGGCGCGCGCCTGGCGCAGGTCGGAGAGCACCTCGGCGCGCGTGACCTGGTCGCCGAGCAACTCGGTGGTGGCGCGCTCGCGCTCTGCGAGCAGGCGTGCATGTAGCCGTTTCACGCCGGGGCGGTGCTCGAGCCGCCGCGGGTGTTCCTGCATCAACGCCTCCAGCGTGGCCACGAGCACCTCGCTGTCGCGTGCGCCCGCGAGCTTGCGACCTGCTTCGCGCAGCAGCACCTGCTCGCGCTGGGCGGCCTGTTCGCCCAGCTCGTCTTCGAGCAGCCGCAGGAGCGTGCGCATGCGCTTGAGCGCCTTGCGCGTCTCGTGCACCGCCTCGGCCGCAGGCGTCGCCCCGTTCTCGCCCGCGAGCAGCTCGATCGTGAGGTCGAGCTGACCGATGAACATCCGGCGCAGCCCCACGAGGGCGGGCTCACCTGCAAGCAGAGCGAACCCGCGCTCGCGGCGGTGGCGCGCCTGCTGGGCGCGGCGATCACGCTCGGCCAGCGCGAGCACCAGAGCGCGGCCCAAAACGGCTGTGGCGGCGAAGCCCACGACCACGGTGGCCGCGAGCGGCGCCACAATGGAGCCATGTCGAGGCTGCCGGCCGCGCCATGGTGGAGCGTGCGACGAGCGTCGAACCGAAAGCCTGCGACGTATCGCTGTCCGTTGTGTGGTCGCCATCTTGCTGCGTTAAGCGAGCATATGCTGATTGCGCCCGAAGGCGACTCCAGCCGCCGCCGCCACGCTCACACCGGCTGCGTGCTCGCCGCGCGGGAGCGTGGCGAGCTGCCGATGCGCGAGGACTGGCTGAGCACCCAGCCGCCTCGGCCATCGCTGTGGCGGCGAATCTGGCGCCGCCGCTAGCAGGCGCGCGCAAGTTGCGTGCGTGCGGTCAGCGGCCGTGCACGTGCACGTGCTCGGGCTCGAACTGGATGATCACGCGCTGTTCGCCGGGACGGCGGTTGGGATAGGTCTCCTGGCCCAGGTACTTCTTGGCCAGCGCGTCGATGTGCGCGTCGGCGCCGTCGTGCGTGCGCCTCGCTACGCGGCCGCGGATCTCCACGTACTCGTAGGGGTTCTTCAAGTTCTGCACCGTCAGCGTCGCGCGCGGGTCGCGCTCGAGGTTGCGCGGCCAGGCGCGCCCCTCCGCCGTGTTGACGGTGGGTAGGCCGTCCTGCACATCGATCCACACCGGGACGCCGTGAATGGTGCCGTCGGCACGCACCGTGGCGACGTGGCAAAAGTTTTTGTCCTGCAGGAGCTGCTCGCTGCGGCCTTCGATCTTTGTGCTCATCGGCGGGGGCACCTTTCGCTGGCGGGATGAGACGACGAACGCCCTCACAATAGGCCGCGCTTGGTTGCAATACGCCCCGCTTGTGCGCGGACGCGCGCCTCAGTAACGGCTGAGGCCGGCGCTCGAGTGCAGCGGCGGGATCGGGTCAAGCGGCACGAGTTTGCCGTTGTTGAGCTGAAAGCGGACCCGCGCGTGGCCGCCGCCGGGGCAGCACAACGGATCGCTGCTGCGATACAGCGGGTAGGCGAGCGTGACTTCGGTGTCGCCCTGGCTGACGACGCTCACCGCGGCGCTCGGCTGGCCTGTGTCGGTGCCGATGTAGTGGCCGTTGACGAAGAAGAAGGCTTGCTGTCCATAGCCGTCGCCCGATCCGCTGCGCACGCCCACGAGCACCTGCAGCGCCTGGTTGGGGTGGTAGTCGGCTGTGCGAACCGGCGCAAAACCTTTGGCGCGCAGCACCGAGGCGGCGGAGCTCAGCCCTTCGCTGTGGTGTTCGGATTCGGTGAACGCCGGCTCGGGAGCCGAGTGCGTGGTGGTGGGACTGCCGACGGTCTGGGAGCTGGTGGTGTGAGGCTGGGTTGCCGGGGGCGTTGTCGAGGCCTGGGTTGCCGGCTGCGAGGGCGAACTGGAGACAGACACCGTTTTGGTGCCCGAGCCGCAAGCGGCGAGCACCACGCCGAACGTGCACAAGCACGCGAGCAGCGCGGGCCGCGGGGAAAAGGCGCTCATAACGCGATGGTATTCGCCGCGAAATGCCCGGCTCCTCACTTCTCGCCGCGCTGGCGCCGACCCCTCGGGAATTTGCGGCCCTGTCCGCTCAGCGCGCGAGTAGCATCGAAAGGCGATGTCCGGCCAAGAGCAGCCACCAGGCCAGGCTCCCCACGAGGAACGCCGCCGCAGGCGCGAGCAGGCGCGCAGAGTCTCGTTGCTCGCGTTGGCGGCGTTGATCGTCGCGTTTGGGGTGCTGAACCTCAAAGAAGTGAGCGTGGACTGGGTCGTGGGCTCCGGCCACGCGCCGCTCATCATCGTGATCGTCGTATCGCTGGTGGTTGGCGTGGCGCTCGGCCATTTCGCGGAACGGCGCTCGGCTCGGCGCCGCTAGGCCGTCCTCGTTTAGAATTGCGACGTGTCGCGCGGCCTGGCCGGGCGATCACATGGAGTGGAGAGGATGCCTTCGGTTGCAACCGCCCGAACCCGGCGGTGGCGGCGGTGAGGAGCTCGCTTTGACACGGATGACGAGGACGGGCAAGGGCAGACGGAGGCTCGCTGCGATCGCGACCGCCATTCTGGTGCTCGCGGGCGGCGCAGTGGCGATCGCCGCGGGTGGAGGAAACGGCAAACCTCATCGCTCGGAACACCGCGGGGGCTCGGCGCGCCTTACGCTTCGCGACTTGCGCGCTGCGGCGGCCTACCTGGGAGTGCCGCCCGCCGAACTGGCCGGCGATCTGCGTTCGGGCAAGAGCCTGGACGAAGTAGCCGCCGCGACACGCGGCAAGTCGGCGGCGGGCGTCGTGGGCGTGTTGACCTCGGAGAAACGCCGGCGCCTGAACGCGCTCTCAGCCGGCGTCGCCAAGCGCGCGAGCTCGGAGGCGAGCAGCCACGCAAAGTCGGTCGCGGGCTTGCGCCGGCTCGCCCGAGCGACTGAAGCGAGCGGCGGTGCCGCTAGCGTCCTGTCCGCCGCCGCTGCGTACCTGGGCGTCTCGCAGCGAAAGTTGGAAAGCGAGCTGCCCGGCCGCACACTCGCCGAAGTGGCCGCGGCCACTCAGGGCAAGTCGGTCCCGGGACTGATCGCAGCGCTTACGTCGCCTCGGCGCGAACGGCTGAGCGCTGCGATCGGCGCGCACCACATGTCGCAGGCGCGCGTCGCAGCGGTGAACGCGCGGCTGTCGCGACGCGCGGGAGCGATCGTGAACCGCAGGTTCCCGTCCAGCTGAGCGCGGCCCCCGGGGCGGCCGCGCCGCGCCGATCTCGCAGGTACTAGCGTTGGGCGGCGCCCGCTTTGTGACCGACGCCACAGACAAGGGCGGGGTACGGTGCGTACGGTTGCTACCTATCAAACAACGCTCCCGGCAACGAGCAACGCGCATGCTCGATCGCCGGGGATGCTCACCCGAACAGGAGGCTCATCGTAAACACCTACGTGATCCTGCGACGCAGCGGCTGGGCGACGCCCGGCGACCTACAGGCCGCCGCGGCTCGCTCAAAAGACGTGGGCGATCAGGAGATGGCCGACGACATCCGCTGGATCCGCAGCTACGTGCTGCAGGAGGGCGGCGGCTCGGTCGGCACCGTGTGCATTTATCAGGCGAGCAGCCCCGAGGCGATTCGCGAGCACGCCTCGCGCGCTGAGCTGCCGGTCGACGAGATCGTCCCGGTGGCAGACACCGTTGTTGTGCGGCCCGACCCCGAGACCGCCCCGGCCTAGCCGGCTGCCGGCCATCGGGTCATAGCCGCAGGCCTCCTGCGCCGGAGGCCTGCGGCGGATGTTGCGCGATCTGTCCACCGGATCGCGCGGGCGCCGGCTGGGCGCTGGCGCCGGCTGGGCGCTGGAGATCGCCGATCTGTGTCGCGGCGCTACTTCGGGCGGGGGATGTGTGTTAGATAGTGCGGTGAACGTGAGGGCGACATGCTCAGCTTGCCTGGCGCTGATCGGCGCGACTCTGCTGGTCGCGCCGGCTGGCGCGTCGGCGGAAGAACTCCCAACGCCGACGATCCGCGTCCAGGCGCGCGCGGTTGCGATCCCGGGCTTCCCGGGGACCGGGGACTTCTATGGCAAGGGCGCCGACGTCGAAGCCACGTTCGAAGTGGAAGGCTCGGGTTACGGCGCGACGATGCAGAACCCGAAAGGAAGCCCGCCGCCAATCTCCGCCGTGAACGTCTACCTCCCCAAGGGGGTCAAACTGCATCCGGCGGGATTCGGCACCTGCAACGAAGCGACGCTGAAAAACATGGGCGCGATCGGGTGCCCGAAGAACTCGGCTGCGAGCGGGGTGGGCAGCGTGCTCGGCGAAGTGGCGTTCGGGAGCGAACGCGTCCCGGAGGAAGCGACGCTGCAGGCGTTCTTCGCACCTGGCGGCGGCCTGTTGTTCTACACCGTCGGCAGGACCCCGGCCGCGCTGGAAGTGGTCTCCAGCGGCAAATACGTGCGCAGCTCGGGCAAATACGCGTGGGAGCTCGAGACGCTCGTGCCGGCGGTGGCCACCGTGCCGGGGGCGCCGTTTGCCTCGGTGAGCAAAATCCACATCAAAGCCGGAGCGGCGTACCGGTCGCACGGCAAGGTGGTCCCCTACGGCACGGTGCCGAAGAAGGGCGAATGCCCCAAGGGAGGGTTCTTCGGCAAGACCGAAGTGACGTTCGGCGGCATGTTCGGCGGTGACCGCGAATTCGGGATTCCGCCGAAAACCGTCGTCAACGTGATCCGCGTTCCCTGCCCCCGCCACTAGCTGGCTCGCTCGCTCACGCCGCTCCTGCGGGCCTGCGAGCAGGCGGCGAGCGTCGCGGTACGCTCTTGGCATGCGACGCGCTCGCGTGGTCGCAATCGCCGGCGTACTTGCCGCCGTGGCGGCGGTGCCGTCGCCTGCGCTGGGCGGCCGGCGCCACCCAAGCGCGCTGCTGGTGGGCGAAGTGCTGGTGTGCAACGCGCCCGGGCATTGCCAGCAGCAGGCGTTTGAGGTGTCGGCCATCAACCGCAGCGGCGCGGTGGCGGGCAAGACCTCGACGGTTGGCCCGCACAACAGCTATCGGCTGCGCGTGGTCCCCGGGGAATACTCGCTCGAAGCCGTCGCGGAAGGAGGACTGCGCTGCAAGGGCTCGGCTGACGCGGTGGCACATCGCACCGTGACGGCGAACATCACCTGCCTGGTTCCCTGACGGCGCCCGCTCGGGCCCGCCGCGCCGAATAGCCCGCAAAGTGCGCTTGAACGCAAGGGGCAGCCGACGAGCAGCTTAGGAGTCGAGGCCGTCGGCTGGGCGCGTCGGGCCTGCGCCGGCGCCCTGCAGGTCCTCGAGCTGCGCAGTCGCGGCGAGCACAGACTCGGCAGACGGGAGCTCCGAGCGCGAACGGTCGAGCAGGATCGGCGCGCCGGCAGCCGCTGACAGCGGCCCCGGAGCCTGCGGGGAGCGAACCTGCAGGAATCGCAACACGACGGCGGCGAACTCGTCCGGCTGATCGTGCTGGAGGTAGTGGTTGGCGGCTGGCAGCAGCCAGAACTCGTTCTCACCGCGCTTGCTCGCGACGTGGCGCTCCCACACATGCGCGGCCACGCGCAGCGGCGAGACCGTGTCGTACAGCCCCCATACGATGGCCGTCGCGACAGGCGAGTCGGCGAGCGCGTCCAGCCACTTGCGCTCGTTGGTAGAGCGCTCCACGAGGTACTGGATCGTGTCGTGCAGCACGGAGACGCCGTCGTTGTACGCAAACGTGTGCGCCAGCGCGGCGATCGCGGGGTCGTCGGGCGTGCGGGGCGGGGTGAAGGTGCTCGCACCCATGCCGGCCGCGAGCATCTCAGGCGTGAGCGCGGCGAGAACCTGAGGCGCCGAGCTTGCGTTCAGGACAAGGCGCTGGAACTCGGTGAGGCTCGAGAGCGGCAGAAATACGTTGCCGTTGGTGATCACCAGGTGGTTGAGCTCGAGCTCGCCGGCGCCCAACGCGCAGCGCGCGACGAGCTCGAGCGCGACGCTGTCGCCGCGATCGTGGGCCACGACCGCGACGGAGCTGAGGCCAAGGACCCGCGCGGCGTAGTGCTCGAGCAGCTCGGCGTCAGGAGCAAGCCCGTACTGCGCTCCACGGGGCTTGTCTGAGAAGCCGAAGCCGGGAAAGTCGAGCAGGCAGACCCGGTACTCGCCAGACAGGGGCTCGATTACGTCAAACCAGTCGATGCTGCTGGTCGGAAAGCCGTGCACCAGCACCAGCGCGTCAGCGCCCGGGTCGCCGAACTCCGCGTGGAAGATTTTCAGCGGCCCGTGAGCGCCAGCTTGGGCGCCGGGCGTCCAGTCAAAGAACGATCCCCGCTGGAGCCACTCGCGCGCGCGTCCGTCCATATTCGTCAAGTCCCCCGTTCACAAGCGGGCCGCCGGCCGAGCGGTCCGCGGTTGTCAGCCGCTCGGACGAGGTTATCTGCGTTCGCTGTGAGGCGGTTATGTGCGCCGTTCGGGCCTGGCGCAGGGCTGCGGGCGCGCGGGTGGGCCGGCTGCAGCGAGGCTCGGCGATCGCGCGTCCGCGCTCGTCAGATCGCCGACGCCGCCAGCCCCACCACCAGCACGGCGAGCGTGCTCCACACGATCATCGTCGCGATCAGATGCTGGTCGAGCCCGAAGGCGTGACCGACGATCAGCGAGTTGATCCCCGACGGCATGGCCGCCTGCAGCAGGTACGCAGACGGGATCGCGACGCCGACAAGCGATGCGAGCCCGAGCAGCGACGTGGTGGTGGCGAAGCGCAGCACGAGCGCCACGCCGACGCGCCGGTCGGGGCGCTCGAGCAGCGGCGCGCGATCTTCGCGGCGCTCGGTCGACAGCGAGATCCCCACCGCGACAAAGCCGATCACCAGCAGCGCGTCGACGACGTAGTGCGAGGCCACGACGAAACCGTGCGGCGCCAACGAGGTGGGTACGAGCAGCCCGGCGATCGCCGC
>DASZFR010000205.1:0-2312 GCA_035939635.1 Solirubrobacteraceae bacterium | reverse complement strand
CACGGCCGACTCGTTGGCGGCGGTCACTGGCGGGGCCACCACGCTCGCACGCCGGCACGACCACCACGAACGGATGCACCGGCTCGCGCAGGCCGTCTTCCCGACGCTCACCGAGCCGCTTCGCTCGCGCGAGCAGATGCGCGCGCTCGTGGGCGACGACGCGCTGTGCGAGGCGGTGTTCGAGCGGCCGCTGGGCGCGGGGCTGCTGGCGGCGCTCGGCGACGACCTGCTCGCCGGCGCGGTCGCGACCGACGCCCTGATCGGCACGTTCGCGTCGCTGTCGGACCCCGACCTGCGCCAGAACCGCTGCTTTCTCTACCACGTGATCGGCCGCGGAAGCGGGGAGTGGCTGGTGCCGGTGGGCGGCATGGGCGCGGTCGCCGCGGCGCTCGAGGCGGCCGCGCGCCACGCCGGCGCCGAGCTGCGCACGCACTGCGAGGTGCTCGCGATCGGCCCGGAAAACCACGGCGTCGCGGTTACGCTCACCGACGGCGCCCGCGAGCACACGCTGCACGCGGGGCACGCTCTCGTCAACGCGGCCCCGTGTGAGCTCGACCGCCTGCTCGCGGCGGGACTCGTCGCGAGCGGCGCCACGGGCCCCCCGCCGGAGGGCTCGCAGCTGAAGGTCAACCTCGTGCTGTCGCGGCTGCCGCGGCTGCGCGATCCGGACGTGTCGTCCGAGCTCGCCTTCACGGGGACATTTCACGCCAACCAGACGGCGTCGCAGCTGGAGCGCGCCTTCGAGCAGGCCGGCGCCGGCACGATCCCGCCGCTGCCGCCGTGCGAGGCCTACTGCCACACGCTCACCGACCCGGGGATCCTCGGCGCGGCGCTGCGCGACTGCGGCGCACACACGCTCACCGTGTTCGCCCTGCACATGCCCGCGCGGCTGTTCGAGCGCGACCCGGCCGGCGCGCGCGAGCAGGCCCTGAGCGCGACGCTCGCGTCACTCGACAGCGTGCTCGCCGAGCCGCTGCGCGACTGCGTTCTGTGCACCCCCGAAGGCGAGCCCTGCATCGAGGTGCACACCCCGTTGGACCTCCAGAGCGAGCTGCGCATGCCGGGCGGGCACATCTTCCACCGCGACCTGCGCTGGCCGTTTGCCGAGCTCGAGGAGGAGATCGGCACGTGGGGGGTGCACACAGCACACCCGCGCGTGCTGCTGTGCGGCGCCGGTGCGCGGCGCGGCGGCGGCGTCAGCGGGGTGCCGGGGCGCAACGCCGCGATGGCGCTGCTGCAAGCCGTTTAGGGCGGCCTTTACACGACCTCGCCACCCCGCAAACGTGCGGCCGAGCGGTGCTAGCCTCTGATATTCGACCTGGCTCGGGTACGGCCGGTCGGTGTCGGGGGAACTGCATAAAAGGAGGGAGTGGACATGAAGCGGCTTGCGGTTCTTTCGACGTTGCTGATCCTCTTGCTCGCGCTCGGCGCTGCCGGCGCGGTGAGCGCGAACGCCGCGGAACCGCCTGCGCTGGCCTCGCTGTCGATCTCACCGTCGACGGTGAACATCACCTCCGCGGCGCAGAACGTGAAAGTGAGCGGCGAAATCACGAGCGCGGTCGGCGTCGCCAGTGCCTCGGTGGCGTTCGAATCCCCGCGCGGCAACGAGTCGACCGGGACCGTCTCTTTCACAAAACTCTCCGGCACCGCCACCGCAGGGATCTGGGAAGCGACCGTGCCGTTCAAGCAGTACAGCGCCGACGGCACGTGGCGCGTGACGAGCGTCAACCTCACCGACACGGAAGGCAACCAGGTGCGCCTGTCGGCGACGCAGCTGCACGAAAAAACCTTCCCCAGCACGGTCGCGGTGGAAGGCACCGAAGACAACGAAGTCCCGATCGTGACCGCGCTGTCGTTCTCGGCGCCGAACCTCAACATCTCCTCTTCCGCTCAGACGCTGACCGTCAAAGCGAACATCACCGACAACCTCTCCGGACTGGCAAGCGCTTCGATCGGCTTTCGCTCCCCGGCGGGCAGATTCACGACCGGGCACGCCACCTTCACGAAAGTGTCGGGCACCCCCACCAGCGGCACCTACGAAGCAAAAGTCACGTTCCCGCGCTACGCCGAAATAGGCCTCTGGAACGTCAGCACGTTCCAGCTCGTCGACAACGTCGGCAACGAATCGGTGCTGATCCCCGTGCGCCTTGAAGCCAAAGGGTTCCCGGGCTTGGTGATCGTGGAAGGGACCGAAGACAACCAGGCGCCGGGAGTGTCAGCTCTCGCGATCGAACCGTCGACGTTCGAAACCAGCACCTCCGCGCAGACGGTGACCGTGAAAGCGACGCTCACCGACAACCTCTCCGGCGTGG
>DASZFR010000204.1:0-26269 GCA_035939635.1 Solirubrobacteraceae bacterium | reverse complement strand
GCTTGGATATGGCCGCTGGTGGAGAGCACGAAGCGCGACTCGCCACCGAGCAGCTGCGTACTGCGGTAGGCGTTCTCCCACGGAACGATGTGGTCTTTGATGCCCGCCACGATGTAGGTGTCGACGTCGACCTGGGCCAGGTCCACCGGCGTTCCCAAGGTCTCCCACGCCCCCGGCCGCGTGAGCGCGTTGTCCAGCGCGAGGTGCACGAAGTCGCGGTGCAGGCCCGCGGCCAGGCGCACAGAGTCCTGGTTCCAGTAGAGGATGTCGAACGCCGGAGGGTCCTTGCCGAGCAGGTAGTTGTTGACGACGTAGTTCCAGATGAGGTCGTTGGGGCGAAGCCACGCGAACACGCCAGCGAGCGCACGGCCGTCGAGATAGCCCTTGCGCGCCGACTCCGCCACGGCGGCGGCGGCGAGCTCGCGGCTGGCAAGCGCCGCCGCGGTGCCCGCGCGTTCGTTGTCTAGCGCGCACACCCACAGCGTCAGGCTCGCGACGAGATCCAGCGCGGCGGTGGCGGCGAGGTGGGCGAGCGCAGATGCGGTGATGATCCCGCCCGAGCACGCGGCGTTGACGTGCACCGAACGCTGCTCTGTGATCTCGGCGACCGCATCGCGCGCCTCGAGCACCGCGCGCGCGTAGGTGTCGAGGTCGAAGTGGCCCTGCTCGGAGCCGGGGTTGCACCAGGAGACCAGAAACACCTGCTGTCCGGCGGACACGAGGTGCTCGACGATGCTGCGCCCCGGTGCGATGTCGAGCACGTAGAAGCGGTTGATCGTCGGTGGCACGAACAGCAGTGGCACGTCGTGCACGCTGTCGGTGCTCGGCGCGTAGTGGATGAGCTCGAACACCTCCGTGCGCAGTACCACCGATCCCGGGGACAGCGCGAGGTTCTCGCCGAGCTCGAACTTGCTGGTGTCCACGCTCGCCGGCAGCCGCGGCGCCCTGGACATGTCCTGCACGAAGCGGCGGGCGCCGGCGAGGAGATTTGCGCCGCCCTTGTCGACGGTCTCGCGCAGCACCGCCGGGTTGGACCACGGGAAGTTCGTCGGCGCGAGCGCGTCGAGCACGTTGTCAGCCGCGAAGCGCGCCTGGCGCTCGGTGCGCCAATCGAGCTGCGCGTCGTCGATCAGCCCGTCGCAGGCCGCGACGGTGGCGAGATAGGACTGCAGCACGCGACGAAGCAGCCAGTTGTCGCCCCACGCGGGATCGCCGAAGCGGCGGTCACCCTTCGCCGGCTGCTGCTGCGAGCGCCCCGCGGCCGCGCGCGCGAGCTCGGCGCCGAGACCTGTGACGCGTTCGGTCACCCGCTGCGGACGGCGTGCCAGCGCGGCGCCGAGCTTCACGGCGATGCGGGGCTTGATGAAGCGCCGCACGCCGCCATCCTCGAGCGCAGCATCGGTGAGCATCACGTCGAGCGCCGAGCGCGCGGCCGCGCGTGCGCCCGCGGAATTTCCCGCCGATCCTCTGGCGACGCCGCCCGCGACGGAGTCCTTGGAGGTGCTTGTCATCTCAAGCTCGCATGCCGCGCAACGGTGAGTTTGCGCGCACGCGAGCCCCGAGATTAACGCTCGGGCGCGGCGGTCGTCAGCTCGCGGCCGCCGCGAGTCGGCTGGTGCGCGTGCGTCGGCTGCACGCCCGTGACAGGGAACTCGAGCAACTATGGCTGGGCGCGCCGCAGGGGTGCGCCCGCATCCCCGCCCCGCGCGCGAAGGAATGAACGCGTCGCCCCGATCGTCACCGCTCTGCTCTGGTTACTCGCGCGCGCGAGACTGCGCGTCGCTGATCGCCGGTAGCTGCTCAATCGTCAAGCCGGTCCTCCTGTGGGCATCGCGGGCTGGGGGACCAGCGTAGGGGTGGCGTGGCGCCGAGCGCAACACCGACCACGTCTGAGCCGAGACCGGAGCGGTATAGGCGCCGCGGCGATATGCAGCGCGTCTGGCGCCAGATCTCCGCTCGGCCGGCGGACAGCGGGTCGGGGCCGAGGACCGATCCGGCGCCGCGGTCAGGCCGCGGGCCTGCCCGGCGCGGCGCTCGCGCCGGCGCGCAGTAGGCTTGCCTCACGGCCACGAGGGCAGGCCATGCTCGAGCTACGACATCTGCGTTACTTCCTGGCGGTCGCCGAGGAGCTGAACTTCAGCCGCGCGGCTGAGCGCCTGAACATGGCGCAGCCTCCTCTCAGCGTGGCCATCCGCCAGCTCGAGCAGGAGGTGGGAACGCCGCTTCTGACGCGCACCACGCGCTACGTGCGGCTGACCGACGCCGGAGTGGCGTTCCTCGCCGGCGCCAGAGCGACGCTCGCACAGCTCGACGAGGCCGTCACGCAGGCGCGCCGCGCGACCGAGGGCCAGCTCGGCCGGCTGCATCTCGCCTACAGCTGGGGCGCGCGCTTCGTGACCCTGCCGGCGCTGGGCCAGGCCTTCCGTGCGCGCTATCCCGACGTTGTGCTGCTCTCGGAAGAGATGTGGAACGCGAACATGCCCGTCGCGCTGGCCGCGCGCACGATCGACCTTGCGGTGTCGATCTGCCCCGAGGTGCGCGCGGGCCTGCGCTATGAGGCGATCCGCAACGAGCCCGTGATCGCGTTGGTCTCCGCGCAGCACGAGCTCGCGCGCGAACCCGAGGTTGAGCTCGGCGAGCTGCGCGACGAGTCGTTTGTGATGTTTCCGCGCGATGTTGCTCCCCGCTTCTTCGACACGCTCGTGGCCGTCTGCCGCAGCGCGGGGTTCGAGCCGAAGCTCGCCAAGGACTCCTTTCACACGAGCTGGCAGATGGGCACGTTCGGCGCCGGAGCGACCGTGGCGATCGTGCCCGAATCGCTCGCGCGCGAGCTTCCGCCGGGCCTGGTGGCCGTGGCGCTGCACGGGCCGGTCCCCCGCCTCGAGACCGCGGTGGTTTGGCGCGAGGACAACGACTCCGCCACGTGCGCGGCTTTCCGCGAGGTAGCACGCAAAGTGTTCGAGTCAGAGCGCCTTGCGGCCGGACTCGGCGACGCGTGATGCGCAGCGCGGCTATAGGCACTCGATCTAGCCCCCAGACGCGTTGCGTGTTGCGCGCGATGCACGCGCGCGCGATGCTGAGCGCGCGTAAGCCCGAGCCGCTTCGGATAGCGATCGCCCGCCCAAGCTCGAGCTCGTGATCGCTGCCGAGACCAAGACACTCACCGCGTGACCGCCCAGTCCAAGACACCTCACCCTGCGGTCGCCGAGTCCGCAGCCCCGGGCGGCCGCGGACGCCTGGCGGAAGTGATCGCGAGTCGCGGGGGAAAGGCGCCGCCAGAGGCGCCGTTTGTGATCGAGCACCGCGAGGCGCTCATCTACATGCTCTGCGAGGCGGCTGAGCTCGAGCACGGGATCATGTGCCAGTACCTGTTCGCGGCGTTCTCGCTCAAGCAGCGCGAGGACGAGGGGCTCACGGCGGACGAGCTCGACGCGGTGACGCGCTGGCGGCGCAAGATCGCGCACGTGGCCACCGAGGAGATGCTGCACCTCGCGCTGGTGCACAACGTACTGAGCGCGATCGGCGCGGCGCCGCACCTGACGCGCCCCAACCTGCCGGCGCCCGCCCACCACTATCCAGCCGGTGTGAACCTCACGCTCGTGCCGTTCGGGGAAGCGGCCCTGAAGCACTTCATGTTCCTGGAGCGACCCGAGGGGTGGGAGCTGCGCGGGGCCGAGGGCATCGACGCGCCGGTGCACGACGCGGCGCCGCTGATGGCCGAGCGAGACATCGTGCCCCAACCCCAGGACTTCGCCACGGTGGGCCATCTGTACCGCTCGATCGAGCACGGGCTCGCACACCTCGCGGAGAAGTTCGGCGAGGAGAATCTGTTCGTCGGCCCCCCGCGCGCGCAGGCCACGAGCGAGAACTTTCGCTGGCCAGAGCTCGTGGCGGTCACCGACCTCGCCTCCGCGCAGAAAGCGATCGACACGATCCTCGAGCAGGGAGAGGGAGCGCGCGGGCACTGGCAGCAGGCGCACTTCGGACAGTTCGTGCAGATCCTCCAGGAGTACCGCGAAATGACCGAGGCGAACCCGCAGTTCGTCCCCGAGCGCCCCGTGCTGTTCGCGACGGTGCGACGCTGCGAGCACGACGACACGGTGCCGCGCATCACAGAGCGGCTCGCCGCGCGCTGCGGGGACCTGTTCAACGTCAGCTACGAGATCCTGCTGCAGACGCTCGAGCGCTTCTTCGCGCACACCGAAGAGACCGACGCGCAGCTGCAGACGTTGGCCGACGCCACGACCTCGCTGATGGTCGGGGCCCTGGCGCCCCTCGGCGACCTGCTCACCACCCTGCCGGTCGGCAGCGAGCACCCCGGCACGACCGCGGGCCCGAGCTTCGAGCTGTTCTACGAGGACGACTACCTGATCCCGCACCGCGACGCGGCGTGGGCGCTACTCGAGGAGCGCGTACGCGAGGCGGCGAGCTTCTGCGCGCTGATCGAGGAGATCGCCCCGGCGCCGGTGTTGCCCGTGCTCGAAGGCGTGCGCGGGGCGCTTGGCGGCGTGGCGGACTCGCTCGCCGCGCACTTTGACGAGTGGGGTGCGAGCAGCCGCTTCCAAAGATCTTCAGATGCGGCGCCTCACGGCGCCGCCGGGCTGGCCGGTCCGCTGCAGGACGAGGCGGCGGCGCTCACGGCGGCAGTGCGCGACCACATCGCGCACCCGCGTCGCGACGCGCAGCTCGTGTCGCTGCTCGACGGCGCGCTGGGCGCGTTTGCGGCTGCCGCCGAGGCGGCGCGGGCGGGCGGGGCGAACGCCGGCCGCGACACAGCCGACGCGGCCGAGCGTCTCGTGCACAGCGTGCTTCGCCCGCTCGCCGAAGCGATCGTCGGCGGGCGCATCCCGGCGGACGGCACGCGCGAGGGGGCAGGGCCGCAGCTGCCCGACGCGCGCGGCGAGGAGCTCGGCGCCCGGGTGTGGCAGCTGGCCCAGCAAGCGACCAGGCTCGCAGTCGGTGCGGCCAAGCGCGGGGCCGCGAGCGCGAAGCTGGCCGAGGCGAGCGCGGCGCTGCAGGATCTGTCTATCGCGCTCGCGCCAAAGCAGGGCGACGACGACGTTCAGGCGCGCGTGGCCGCGCTGCGCGAGCTGCAGGCGGCGGCGCCGGCGGGCATCCGCTGCGAGCACGACGGCCCGTACCTGGTGACCAACGTCGAGCACGTGCGCAACTCGCTGGGCGAGGAGCTGCCGGTGCGACCGCAGATGGCGCTGTGCCGCTGCGGGGAGTCGGCGCGCAAGCCGCTGTGCGACGGCGCGTGCGCGCGGGTGGGCTTCAGCGACGCAAAGGACCCGAAGCGAGTCCCCGACCGCCGCGACACCTATGAGGGAGTACAGCTGACCGTGCTCGACAACCGCGGCATCTGCCAGCACTCGGGTTTCTGCACGGATCGCCTGAACACCGTCTTTCACACCGAAGGGGCGTTCGTCACGCCGAGCGGGGGCAGGATGGACGACATCATCCGCGCGGTGCGCGACTGTCCGTCGGGCGCGCTCAGCTACGCGATCGACGGCGTGGAAGCGCGCGCGCAGGTCGACTGGGACGGGAAGCGCGAGCCCGCGATCGAGGTGAGCAAGGACGGCCCGTATCGCATAACCGGAGCGATCCCCCTCACGGACGACGTCGGCGCGCCGGTGGCGCGCGCGACGGGCTCCTCGCTCGAGCACTACGCGCTATGCCGCTGCGGGCGCTCGCAGAACAAGCCGTTTTGCAGCGGCATGCACTGGTACGTCGGCTTCGCCGACCCACCCGCCCAGGGCGACGGCGAACCGACGCTGTTTCAGTGGTGCGGCGGCTTGCCGGCGCTCACGCGCATGACGCGCATCTTCTACGAGAAGCACGTGCCGGAGGATCCGCTGCTGGCGCCGCTGTTCGCCGACATGGCGCCCGACCACCCGCAGCGCGTGGCGCGCTGGCTGGGCGAGGTGTTCGGCGGTCCCAAGCTGTACAGCGAGACGTACGGCGGCTACGCGCGCATGGTCTCGGCCCACCTCGGCAAGGCGCTCACCGAGCAGCAACGCGCGCGCTGGGTGGAGCTGCTATCCGCCTCGGCGCAGGAGGCAGGGCTGCCGAACGACGCCGAGTTTCAGGCCGCGTTTCGCTCCTACCTGGAGTGGGGATCGCGCCTGGCGCTGGAGAACTCGCAGCCGGGCGCAAAGCCGCCGCTGCACATGCCGATGCCGCACTGGTGGTGGGCCTGCGACGCCACGCCCGGCGCGCGGGTGCCGGCGCTCGCCGGCGACCGGGACGCCGAGGAACAGCCGCCGGCGCTCCCTGCCGAGGACGAGCCGGTGGGGTTCGAGGAGCACATCAGGGGCCTGTTCCGAGAGCGCGACCGCAAGTCGATGACGTTCGCCTTTGACCTGTGGTCCTACGACGACGTGGCGCGGCACGCCGACGCGATCGCGCAGCGGCTGACGGAGGGCTCGATGCCCTGCGACGGCGCCTGGCCGCCCGACCAGATCGCGATCTTTCGCCGCTGGATCGACGCCGGCAAGCCGGCCAGCGCGCAGAGCAGCTAGTCTCAACGGTCGCCGGCCAACCTCCCGGCCGGCGCACACCCGAGCACGGCGAGGCCGATGGCCGCATTCATCTCCCGCGGATTCACCGGGCGCCGGCGTGAGCCGGCCGAGTTACAGGCGCGGCTTCCTCCGGGCCAGTACGTCGAGTCGGGCTTTCCCGTGCTCACCGCGGGCCCCACGCCGCACGTCGATCCCGCGCAATGGCGCTTTCGCGTCGACGGCATGGTCTCCACTCCGCAGGAGTGGAGCTTTGAAGAGTTCTCGCGCCTGCCGTCTGAAACGGTGCGCCGCGACATCCATTGCGTAACCAAGTGGTCGAAGTTCGATGCGAGCTTCGGCGGCGTGTCGGTGGACGCGCTGCTGGCTGACGCGCAGCCGCAGGGGCGCTACACGATGGTCTACTCCTTCGGCGGCTACACCACCAACCTCGAGCTCGACGACCTCACCGGCGGCAAGGCGTGGGTGGTCACTCAGTACGACGGACAGCCGCTGCCGGTGGAGCACGGGGGCCCGGCGCGCCTGCTGGTGCCGCACCTGTACTTCTGGAAGAGCGCCAAGTGGGTGCAGGGCATTCGAGTGATGGACCACGAGGAGCCCGGCTTCTGGGAGTCAAACGGCTACCACATCCGCGGCGACCCCTGGAAGGAGCAGCGCTATTGGACGGACTGACGACACAACCAATGCCGCCGGTCGAACAGCGCGCGCCTGGTAATTGGCAGATCGGCACGGTGACCGCTGTCAAGAGCGAGACGCCGCGCGTGAAGTCGTTTGTGATCGCGCTGCCTATGTGGATGGCGCACCTGCCCGGGCAGCACTACGAAGTGCGCCTGACCGCGCCGGATGGCTATATCGCGCAGCGTTCCTACTCGGTGGCGTCCTCGCCGCTGGATGAGGGCGAGATCGAGCTGACGATCGACCGCCTGGAGGACGGCGAGGTCTCGCCCTACTTCCACGACGTGGTCATGGACGGCGACGAGGTCGAGGTGCGCGGGCCGTTCACCTCCTACTTCGTGTGGCGCGGCGAGCACCCCGCGCTGCTGGTCGGCGGCGGGTCCGGGGTGGTTCCGCTGATGTCGATGTTGCGCCACCGCCGCCGCACGATCCCGGGGCTGGAGATGCGCTTGGTCTACTCGGTGCGCAACGCCGACGACGTGATCTACGGCGACGAGCTCCGCGACGACGTGGTGCTCACGTTCACGCGCATGGCGCCGGCGGACTGGACCGGACACCGCGGCCGCATCGACGAGCAGCTGATCTCCGAAGGGGCGCACGGGATGACCTCCGGCGTGGCGTTCGTGTGCGGATCCAACGGCTTCGTGGAGTCCGCGAGCACGCTGCTGCTGGACCTGGGCTTCTCGCCGCAGCAGATCCGCACCGAGCGCTTCGGACCGAGCTGAGCGCGCCGCCCAGCCATGTGTCGCCTCACGCGCGCCCGCGCCGCCACGCGCTGAGCGCTCAGCCGCTCGGGGGCGCCGCCGCGCGGCCGCGCAGGAACTGCTCGCACACGGCGTCGCGCCACCCCGCCCCGCGAAGGCTCTAGAAAAGAATCGTTGCCAGACGCCGGCGCGCCCTCTGCGCCCGCGGGTCCTCTTGGCCGAGCTCGTCGAGCTGTCCCACTATCACGCGGCGGATGTCCTCGCGGTGTCCGTCTGAGGAGGGCAGCGCGTCCAGGAGCCGATCCAACGCGGGCTCGCGCTCGCCGCGATCCAGCGCGGCGAACGCGTCGCCGAGCAGCTCGTCGCGCTGCAGCCGGATGCGAGCCGCAAGACCGTCCGCCTGAAAGCTGCCGATGACTCGCGAAAGCAGCTCGAGCGCCTCGTCGCTGTCGCCGCGCGCGATCAGGATCCGCGCGAGCGCGACAGCCGCGTCCGCGCGCGCCGGCTCGAGCTCGAGCGCGCGGCGCAGATCGCTCTCGGTGCCGCCCTCCACCAGCGCGTCTGCCTCGGACGGCAGCAGGGCCGAGAAGAACCGTTCCACCGCGTCGCCGCCCTGCGCCCCCACGAATTCGTCAACGATGCGCCGGTCGCGAAAAGCCTTGACCGCGGGGATACCGCTGATGCCGAACGCCTGCGCGAGGGCGGGGTTGGAGTCGGTGTCGAGCTTTGCGAGAACCACCTCTCCCTCGCGCTTGGCGGCGGCCTGTTCGAGCAGCGGGCCGAGTTGGCGGCACGGCGCGCACCATTGCGCCCAGAAGTCCACGACGACGGGCAGCGCGGCCGAGCGCTCGATCACCTCGCGCTCAAAATCTGCTTCGCCCACGTTGATCATGGTCATGTGCACACATTAGGACCCGCGCGCCGATCTCCCGTGCGCCGGAAGCGCGTCGGCCGTCCGCGCGTTTGCGGCGCCGCGCAGGCCGCGCGCGCAGATCAGCCGCGAGCTCAGCCGGGCTCCATCCCCGGACTGCGGGTCGAGAGCTCTGCCTTCGTGCGCGGTCGGTCGCGCTCCTCGGAGTCGGGCTGCGCCAGCAGAAACGCGCCGGCCGTGACGGCCACAAACGACACCACGCGCAGGGCGCCGAGCGCCCCCGGGGGCAGCGACTCGCCAAGCACGATCGGTCCCGCCGCTATCGGCACCGCGTTGGTGAGCAACGTGGCAAGGCCGGCCACCGTGAGCGCGCCGCCCGCCTGGTAGCCCGCCTGAAGCAGCGAGGTGCCCAGCAGGTAGCCCGCGATCAGCGTCACAGCGAAGCCCGTGCGTGCGCCGCCCTGTGTGGCGATCTTCGTGGAAACGTCGCCGATCGAGAAGAACAGGCCGCCGGCTATGCCGTACGCGGCGGCCTTGCCGAGCGTCCGGCGGCCTAGCCACAGCACCAGCACGGCGGCGGCCGCGACCGCGCCAAGCCAGAGTACGATCGCGCCCGTCGAGCCGCTGTGCCCGGCGGCGTGCCCTTCGGCGAGCGAGCCGGCCAGCGCGACCAGGCCGAGCACCGCGATGAGCACGCCCGACAGCTCGCGGCGGCTGAGGCGTCGCCGCGCCCTGTGTGCGCCGACGAACGCGAGCACGCCGATTCCGCCCGCTGCCACGCTCTGCACCAGCGACAGCGGCGCGAGCGCGAGCGCCGCCGCGTAGAGCACAAAGCCGCCGGACTCCAGCGCGAAGCCGCCGAGCCAGCGAGGGCTGTCGAGCAGCAGCTTGACCGCGTGCCAGGGCTTGCGGATCGAGAGCGTCGGCAGCGCTGCCGCCGCTTCGTGCTCCTGTAGATACGCCAGGTTGGTCAGCGTGGTGGAGGCGAGCGCCAGTGCGAGCCCGACGGCTGTCGTCGCTTTCATGCCGAAAGGTGTACTCGCTGTGCGGTCCGCCAGGCTTCTCCGGGCGCCGCGGCAAGCCGTCGGGCGCGGGCCGTGCCGCCCGGCATCGCGCTGGCGCTGCGCGCCGTGGGGGATCTCACAGGATCTTCTACATTTCCTAGATCATGTTGAAGGCGCGATCGAGGCGGTGGGTGGGTCTTGGCTGAGCTCGCTGCGCGTGTTCTCTCCACGTCGCAGGTGCAGCTGCTTGCCGAGCACGGCGAGGAGCGCACCGCCGCCGCCGGCGAGCAGCTCTATGGGATCGGCGACCGCAGGTACCCATTCATGGCGATCCTCGAGGGCGAAGCAGCCGTGCTCGACGGTGACGGCAACGAGATCGCGCGCCACGGTCCGAACGGCTTTCTGGGCGAGATCAGCCTCCTGACCGGTCAGACCGTTCTTGTGAACGCGATTGCGGTCAAGCCGATGCGCTACATCGCCGTCGAGCGCGAGGAGCTCAGGGGCCTGCTGTTCGACAACGTCGCCCTGTCTGATCTGCTCATGAGCTCTTTCATCGAACGTCGCGAGGCGCTGCAGCTGCAGCAAGGAATCGGCGTGGAGATCGTCGGCGACCGCAACGCCGCGGACACGCGCCGGCTGCTCGATTACGTGCGCAAACAGCGGATCCCCTACTCGTGGCAGGAGCCCGCCGACGCCGGCGCGGCCGCCGCTTCCGACCCCGCGGAGATGCCTCTGGTGCGCCTCCCGGGCGACGGTGAGCTGCACAATCCGAGCAACGGCCAGCTCTCGCGCGCGCTGGGCATCGGACTGGAGCTCGCGCCGCGGGAAGAGGTCGATCTGCTCGTCATCGGCGGCGGTCCTGCGGGCCTCGGCGCAGCTGTCTACGGCGCCTCGGAGGGGCTCGACACGCTGGTGATCGAGGCGTCGGTGCTCGGCGGGCAGGCCGGCACCTCGCGGCGGATCGAGAACTACCTCGGCTTTCCGGCCGGAATCAGCGGCACCGAACTGACGGGGCGCGCGATCACCCAGGCGCGCAAGTTCGGCGCCCGCGTGGCATCGCCGTACCGCGCGCAGGAGCTGCAGCTCGGCTCAGAGCGCCACACCGTAAAGCTCGAGGAAGGCCACGAGGTCGCGGCCCACGCCGTGCTGCTGGCGACGGGCGCCGAATACCGCCGCCTGCCCGTCGAAGGCCTCGAGCGCTTCGAGGGCGTGAGCGTCTTCTACGCCGCCGGGCCGCTCGAGGGGCAGCAGTGCGGCGGCCAGCGCGTGGGCGTGGTCGGCGGCGGCAACTCGGCCGGGCAGGCCGCCGTCTGGCTGGCCCGCGGCGGCGCGCTGGTGACGCTGCTGCACCGCCGTGCAGATCTCGCGGAGACCATGTCGCATTACCTGATCGACGAGCTCGACCGCTACGGCGTGTCGGTACGAGACCGCAGCGAAATCACAAGCTTGCACGGCAGCGACGGCCAGCTGGAGTCAGTCACGCTCACCGACGGCGCGCAGCTGCCGTTCTCGGACCTGTTCCTGTTCCTCGGCGCCGCGCCCTGCACGAGCTGGCTGGGTGATTCGGTGGCGCGCGACCGCAATGGCTTCGTTCTCACCGGAAGCGAGGCGGGCGCCGAGGGCGACCTCGAAACGAGCGTCGCCGGCGTGTACGCCGCCGGGGACGTGCGCGCCGCATCGATCAAGCGCTGCGCGATCGCGGTGGGCGAGGGCGCTGCGGTGGTGCGCTTCGTGCACAGCCGCATGGCGGCGACGGCACGGCCTCTCCCGGTCGGCGCCAGGTGATCGTCGCGCTCGGCGACATCAGCGCCAAGATCCCACGTCTGGACGAGGTGCGGCGCGTGATGCGCGACACCCAGCAGCGCGTTCGAGAGCAGCGCGGGTGCGTGTCCTACGCCTTCGCGGAGGCGCTCGACGATCCAGGCCATTTTTTTGTGATGCAGGAATGGCAGGACCTCGCGGCGCTCGACGGGCACTACCGCTCGCAGGCCTTCGCCGACTACCAGGACGCGATCGCGCCGCTGCTCGTGCGCGACACCGACCTGCGCGTCTCAGAAACCGCCCAGAGCGTGCGTCCGGTCGCGGATGGCGGCGAGGATCTGCGCCCGAGCGATTGAGCGGCTGATGCCCATCGTCGCCGCCGGCACGCTGGCGCTGCACACCCCGCCGGCGCTGAGCTGGCCCACGTGGGCATCGCTCGCGACGGCCGCTGGGACGCTCGTGCTCGCCATGGCCACGTTCGCGTCGGTGCGCTCCTCCAATCGCTCCGCGCGCATCGCAGAGCAGGCTCTGCAGGAACAGCGCCGCCCGGTGCTCGTGGCGTCGCGCCTGGACGACCCGCTGCAGAAGATCAACTTCATCGACGGGCATTGGGTGCACGTCGGTGGCGCTGGCGCGGTGGCCGAACACCAGGAGGGAAACACCTATCTGGCGGTCAGCATTCGCAACATGGGCGCCGGAATCGGCGTCCTGCAGGGATGGAGCGTGTCCGCAGGACTCAACGCGTCGCGCGAGCACGCCGGCGAACAGCAGTTCAGAACACAGTCGCGCGATCTCTACATCCCGGCCGGCGACGTAGGCCTGTGGCAAGCGGCCCTGCGCGATCCCGCAGACGACGCCTACGAGCCGATCGCGACAGCCGCGACGCAGCGCGAGCCGATCTCGGTGGAGCTGCTCTACAGCGACCAGGTCGGCGAACAGCGCACGATCAGCCGCTTCACCATCACGCCAGCGGGCGAAGACGCGTGGGTCGCGACCGCGGGCAGGCACTGGTTCCTCGACCGCGCCGGGCCCCGCTGAGCCGCCGCCGGCGGACACCGGCGTGTAGCGGAAACCGGCAACGGGTTTGGAGCTCCGCGCCGAGTGCATTATCGTGGTCCCCTCGATGATGGCCTTGCGCGCTGGGCGACGGGCCTTGTGTCTGCCCGCCGAGATCGCGCCACCGGTGGATCGCCGCCGTCGCGGGTACACAAGTGAACAGGAGGAGGCCGAGGTGAGCAACGTCGCGACCGATCACGCCCGTATGCGCAAGCTTTCAAGGCGCGCGACGCTGGTGCTCGGGATCGCAGCGGCGCTGCTGCTGGCGCTGGCGAGCGCTCGCGCGTCGGCGATTGTGGTGCGCCTGCACAACGGGCACCGCATCAGCTACCGCCCGCTGAGCGGACAGCGCCCGGCGGCCTCGAGGACGATGCAGCGGCGCGTGCACAACCTCGAATACCACGGCGGCCCGGTGATGACGTCGAACACCAACCACGCCTTCTACTGGGACCCGTCCGGAGCGCCGAGCTACCCGGCCGAATACCAGACAGGGATCAACCGCTACTTCGAAGACCTCGCCCACGACAGCGGGGGCGTGCAGAACGTCGATTCGATCGCCACCCAGTACGGCGACTCGGGAGGCGCATTCGCCAACTACAACTCCAAATTCGGGGGCGCGATCGTCGACAAAGACCCGTACCCACCGGACGGCTGTACGGCGGCGGCGATCTGCCTCACAGACCAGCAGCTGCAAGCAGAGCTCACGGCGTATATCGAAGCCCACAAACTGCCCCACGGCCTGACCGACGAGTACTTCCTGCTCACGCCGCCGGGCGTCGAAAACTGCGGCGAAGCCACGAGCTTCGAATGCTCCGCCGGGTCCAGCTCGCCGGTGTACTGCGCCTACCACAGCTTCATCTCGTTCCCCGGCGGCAGCATCATCTACGCGGTCGACGCGTTCGTCGCCGGCAACCCCGGCTGCGACAACGGGGAACACCCCAACGGAAACGCGTCCGACGCCGCGCTGCAGGGCGGGATCAGCCACGAGCACAACGAGTCGATCACCGATCCGGAAATCAACGCTTGGTATGCCTCCAACGGCGAAGAGAACGGCGACAAGTGCCGTACGTTCAACGAAGCGACCGAATACGGCCCCGCGCTGGGCACAGCCGGCGACGGCTCGCGCTACAACCAGGTGATCAACGGCCACTTCTACTGGTACCAGCAGGAGTGGAGCAACGAAGGCAGCCGCTGCGAGCAGCGGCTCACACCCGAAGTGCCGTTCGTCAAGCGCATAGCGCCCAGGAAAGGCTCCACCGCCGGAGGCACGACCGTGACGCTCACCGGCAGCGCGTTCAAAGGGGTGACCGCCGTTCGCTTCGGAGCGGTAAACGCCGCGAGCTTCACCGTGCTGTCGCCAACGACGATCCAGGCCGTTTCGCCCGCGGAGCCGAAAGGCTCGGTGCTGATCACCGTGCAAAATGCGGTTGGCTCCAGCACGCCGACGGGCAAGGACCGCTTCAAATACCGCTAGGCCCGCGCCCGCGCCCGCGGCAGTCGCGAAGCACGCCGCAGTGGCGTGCGCGCCTGTCGCCGGCGTAGCGGCCACGCGGCTGCTTAAGCACCCGTAGTAGCCGCGCCCGCCGGCATACCGGCCACGCGGCGCTCAGGCATCCGGAGTAGTACCGGCCACGCGGCGCTTGTTGCAACACGCTTGCAATAGCTACCTAGTGGCGATACGCTGCCCGCTGCGCCAGGTCGTCGCCGAGCGGCCGGCGCGATCACAGGCACGGAAGAGGGAGGCGCCGACGGAGGCCTCATCGCCATCGCTGTTGCAGCGCAGTCGCCACCGGCGGTCTCTGGAGGCGCCGGAGTGGCGCCGTCTGGGTGGCATGGCGGCCGTGATCGCCGCGCTGCACGCGATCGGCTTCGGCGTGCTTGTGCTCGTGGTGGCCCCGGCCAGGTACAAGCTCGGCGGGGGCACGTTTGCGGTGGGCACGGGCATCACCGCGTACACGCTGGGCCTGCGTCACGCGTTCGACGCCGATCACATCTCCGCGATCGACAACACGACGCGCAAGCTCATGAGCGAGGGACAACGCCCCCTGGGAGTGGGGTTCTTCTTCTCCCTCGGGCACTCCAGCGTAGTGTTCGCGCTGGCGCTGCTGCTGTCGCTCGGGGTGCGCACGCTTGGCGGCTCGGTGCGCAACGGTCACTCGACCCTGCACGGCGTCACCAGCGTGCTGGGCACCACCGTCTCCGGCGTGTTCCTGCTCGCGATCGCGGCGGTGAACTCGCTGGTCCTCGTCGGCATCCTGCGCCTGTTCTTTGCGATGCGCGGCGGCACCTGCGACGAGCCCGAGCTCGAGCGCCAGCTGCGCTCGCGCGGCTTGATGAACCGCTTCCTGGGTCGTTTCGCGGCACGCGTGCGCCGCTCGTGGCACATGTACCCGGTGGGGATCCTGTTCGGCCTGGGCTTCGACACCGCGAGCGAGGTCGCGTTGCTCGTGCTTGCCGCGGGCGCCGGGGCTGCGGGCCTGCCGTGGTACGGGCTGCTATGCCTGCCCGTGCTGTTCACCGCGGGCATGTCGCTGCTCGACACGATCGACGGGTCGTTCATGAACTTCGCCTACGGCTGGGCGTTCTCGCGGCCCGTGCGCAAGATCTACTACAACATCACGATCACAGGACTGTCGATCGCAATCGCGCTGTTCATCGGCGGTGTCGAGCTCGGCGGACTGCTCAGTCAGGAGCTCGGCGCCACCGGTGCATTTGCGCGCTGGCTGCAGACGTTCGACATCAACCGCGCAGGCCTTGTGATCGCGGGCGCCTTCGTCGTCACCTGGGCAGGCGCGCTTTTGCTCTGGCGCGTGGCTCGCATCGAACAGCGCTGGGCAGGGGCCGCGCAGCGATCGGCCGCTGCGGGCGGCAGCGATTTGTCGCGCCTGTGACGGTCGCGCCGCACATAGAGCCGCTTGCGTTTGAGACGCTCGAGGACGCCGTGGCCGAGCTGCGCCGGCAGGGCATGCGGCTGTCGACCGCGCGGCGCCTGGTGCTCGAGGCGCTGTACGCAGCCGAGGGCCCGGTGTCCGCGCTGCGGCTGTCTGAGCAGCTCGGCATCGACCCCACGTCGGTGTACCGCAACCTCGAGGCGCTGGAGCGCCGCGGCATCGTGCGCCACATCCACCTCGGCCACGGCCCCGGGTTGTACGTGCTCTGCTCGCGCGAGGAGCGCGAGTACCTCTACTGCGAAAGCTGCGCCAAGGTCACGCCGGTGGCGCCGGGGGCGCTCGACCCCGTGCGCCGGCGCCTGCGCGACCGCTTCGGCTACGAGGTCAAGTTCACCCACTTCGCGATCGTCGGGCTCTGCACCGCCTGCGCCGCGAGCCGAGCCCCCCAAGAGCAGGCCGCGCGCGCGGCGCACGCGGGCGCGGCCCACCGCCATGCGCACCCGGGCGCGGGGTCGCCAGGCGACGGCGCGAGCGATCAGATGCACAGCCACGGCGACTACGTGCACGCGCACGAGACGTCACCGCCGCGGCGCCGCGGGCGCGGCTAGCGATCCACCACCGCAGCGCCGCCGCGGACGGTCAGGAGCCGGGCGCGCCGAAGGTGGAGTTGAGCGTGCGCACGAGCTGACGAGCGCGATCCGTGCCGCGGCGTCCGGCCCACGGGTGCGGCCCCTTGGCCCACGGGTGCCAGCCGAGCGTGCCGTAGTGCTCGCGCAACAGCGCCTTCAGCTCGCCCCGGTGCGCGCCGCAGGCGTGGCGGTGCGGTCCGTACACGCCGCGCCCGTGCCAGGTCAACCACCTGCCGGGCTCTGCGTCGACGTACTCGCCATGGCGCAGATCCAGCATCTGGCGCTCCAGGTCTGACTGCGTCTCGCGGTCGGGCTCGATCCCGCAGATGCAGCAGCGAAATACGACTGCGACGGTCATGGCGATCCTCCGGTGCCCCCACCATAGCTCGCGCCGGGGCCGGGTTGTGCGCGCGAGCCGGCGCGCGTCTGGGTCGGGCCCAGAGGCACTAGTGCGAGCGGTATCCGCTGGTGAGGCGATCGCCGCGCCTGCGCCACTCGGGCTCGACGTCGAAGCGGCGCCTGATCCGCCGCTCGCGCAGGTACTTGACGAGCGGCCCATTCGCGACACGCGCGGTTTTCGCGTAAAGGCGAGCGCCGCGGTCGGGTTCCATGAACGGCATGTACTTGTCGGGGAATCCCGGCATCGTGCACGCCATGCAGATGCCGCCCACGTTGGGGCAACCCCCGACGCCGCCGATCCACCCCCGCAACGGGACGTTGCAGCGGACCACGGGACCCTTGCAGCCCAGCTTTACCAGGCAGCGGCCCTCGCCGTGGTTGTCGGAGAAGTCGCCCTGCTGCGCCAGCCCCGCGCGGTCGCAGGTCTCGTGCACGGTGCGCGCGAACAGATGCCGGGGACGCCCCTGCGCGTCGAGCTCGGGCGCGGGACCCATCCCGGCGATGTGCAGTCCCAGGCACAGCAGAGTTTCGGTGATGTTGTCCGGCTGCACCGGGCAGCCCGGCAGGTTGACCACCGGCAGCTCGTTGCGCGACGTCCAATCCCAGCCGAGGTAGTCGCGTAGGCCCATCGCGCCGGTGGGGTTGTTGCGCATCGCCGGGATGCCGCCGTAGGCCGCGCACGTGCCCAGCGCGAGCACGGCTGCCGCGCGGGGGGCGAGGCGGTCGATCCAGCTCGTGGTGAGGATCGGCTGGCCGGAGCTGGGGTCGGTGCCGAGCCCGGCCCAGTGCCCCTCGCCGTTGATCTCCTCGTTGGGCACGGAGCCCTCCAGCACGAGGACGAAGGGGTCCAGCAGCCCCGCCGCGGCATCGAACCACGCGCGCATGAACTCGCCCGCGTTCTCGTATGCGAACACGGCGTTGTACAGCACCAGCGGCGGCATCCCCGGCAGCGCTCCGCGCAGCAGGTCCTCGAGGCTGGGGTTGCGCGCCGCGGTCATCGCGATCGAGTCGCCGTCGCAGCCCAGGCCGCTGGTGAGCCAGAGCACGCTGATCGGCGCGCGCTCGACCGCTGCCACGCCGCCGGGTGCGGGCGGGCCCATCACGCGTGCATCGGGTCGCCCTGGCGCCCGGACCGGCGCCTGGAGCTGTGGCGTGCGCCGGCCGCGGCGTGCTCGCCAAGCGCGGTCACGTGCGCCTCGAGGTTGCCGTGCAGGTGCAGGTCGTCGGCCGAGCCGGTCACGATCCCCGCGCGCGCGAGGCGCGCCAGCGCGTGCGACACCGACGGTCGCTCGGCGGACACGAGCTGTCCCAGCAGCCGATGCGTGAGCGGCAGCGACAGGCGCAGGCCGCCCGGCTCGACGCGCCCCCAGCGGCCGGCGACGTGCCACAGAAACAGCACCAGGCGAAGCTCGAGCCGCGGTTGGCAGGAGATCGCGCGCAGCACGCTGAGGTCATCGGCACGGCGCTCGGCGCGGCGCAGCAGCGCGCGGGCGATCTGCGGCCACGGGCGCGCGCGCTGCGCGAAGTCGCCGTCGAGCAGCGCAAAGCGCGTCGGGCGCAGAACGCGCCAGCAGGTGGCAAGCTCGAGCAGCTCGTCGCTTTGGCCGTGCGGCGGCTGCAGCAGGTCGCCGTAGCCAAGCAGCTCGGTCACGGTCCTGTCGGCGATGCGCGTGTCGGCGCTCAGCAGGCCGTCGAGGATCAGCAGGCCGGGGCCGGACTGGACGTGGGCGAGCCAGGGTCCAAGCTCAGCCGAGCCCGGTTCGGCCTCCAGCACTCGCGCGGTGGTGAGCTGGCGCGCCGCAAAACGCATTCGCACGTCGAACGCCGCGGCGAGCTCGTCGTCGGCGTCGAGCAGGTACGCAAACAGGCGGGGGGAGTGCAGCCGGCTCTTGCGCGTCTGCGACCCCGCCGCCGAAGCGGCGCCGTTGTCCGACGCCTGTGGACGCTCGCTCGACATGGCAGACTCGGGGAGTCCTCCCAGCCACGCGCTTGCCGGCGACTCTACACGTTGGCGTTTCCCCGCGCGTGGGCGGCAATACGAGGACCGGGAGCGCCTGCGCACGGGTGGTAACGAGGATTACAAGCGGATGGTAGGGCCGCGCGGGCGGTGGTAGAACGCAAGCGATCTCGTGGCAGATGTCCCTGTGCGCGAGCGCGGGCGGCGTCGGTTGCGATCACCCGCAAAGGCATCGGAGAGGGCCGTCAGTCATGTGCCTGGCCATCCCAGTGCAGATCATCGAGACCGTCGACGAGCAGCGGCGGCTGGCGAAGGTTGACGTCGGCGGCGTTCGGCGCAACGTCAACATCGGGTTGCTCGACGACGAGGACGGAGGCGTCGGGCCCGGCGACTGGGTCCTGATCCACGTCGGCTTTGCGATCTCGCAGGTCGACGAGCTCGAGGCGCGCGCGACGCGAGAACTGCTCGAGCGCATGGGCGAGGACTACGAGCGCGAGCTCGAAGAGCTCAAGGCGAGCGTGATCGAATGACCGGCGCCGACCACACCTTCGCTGAGTGCGGCGATGACCACTGCGTCACGTGCGCGGACGAGGGCGTGCCGATGACCGTGCTGCGCGTCAACGAGGCCGCGGGGCTCGCGTTGTGCAGCGGCGCCGAGGGCGAGCGCGTGACGGTCGAGGCGGCGCTCGTGGGGCCGCTGTCGCCGGGCGACAGCGTGCTCGTGCACGCCGGCACCGCGATCGCAACGCTCACCGGCGTGACGCAGGCACCCGCGGAGGCGCGCGCGTGAGGTTCATCGACGAGTTCCGCGACCCGGCGCTCGGGCGCGCGGCTGCGGCCGAGATTCTCTCGCTGGTGGAGCCGGGTCGCCACTACAAGGTGATGGAGGTGTGCGGCGGCCACACGCACTCCATCTACAAGTACGGCGTCGACGACCTGCTGCCCGCCAACGTGGAGCTCGTCCACGGGCCGGGCTGCCCGGTGTGCGTGATCCCGATGGGGCGCGTGGATGACGGCATCTCGATCGCCAAGCAGCCCGAGGTGATCTTCACGTGCTTCGGCGACATGATGCGAGTGCCGGGCTCGGACGGCAGCCTGCTCGACGCCAAGGCCGAGGGAGCCGACGTGCGCATGGTCTACTCGCCGCTGGACGCGCTGCGCATCGCCCGCGAGAACCCCGGGCGCGAAGTCGTGTTTTTCGCGATCGGCTTCGAGACAACGGCGCCCTCGACGGCGCTGACGCTCAAGCGTGCAAAGGCCGACGACGTGCGCAACTTCTCGTGTGTCTGCAGCCACGTCACGATCGTGCCGCCGCTGCGCGCGCTGCTGGAGTCGCCCGACCTGCGACTCGACGGCTTCATCGGGCCGGGCCACGTCTCGACGATCGTCGGCGCGCGACCGTTCGAGTTCATCCCCGCCGACTACTACAAGCCGGTGGTGATCGCGGGCTTTGAGCCGCTGGACATCCTGCAGGCGATCGCGATGATCCTGCGCCAGCTGTCCGAGGATCGCTGCGAAGTCGAGAACCAGTACAAGCGCGTCGTGCCCTACGAGGGCAACCTGCGCGCGCTGGAGGTGCTCGCCGAGGTGTTCGAGCTGCGGCCGCACTTTGAGTGGCGCGGCCTCGGGTTCATCTCCCACAGCGGCCTGAAGCTGACCGACGCGTACGCCGAGCTGGACGCCGAGCGGCGCTTCGGCGTGCCGGGCGTGCGCGTCGCCGACCCGAAGGCGTGCCAGTGCGGCGAGGTGCTCAAGGGCGTGATCAAGCCCTGGGAGTGCAAGGTGTTCGGCACCGCGTGTACGCCCGAGCGGCCGATCGGGACGTGCATGGTTTCCTCCGAGGGGGCCTGCGCGGCGTACTACAACTTCGGACGCTTCGCGCGCGAGCGCGAAGTGGTGTGAGCGCCGCGATGCGCGCGCGGGCACCTATCTCCGAGCGCGAGCAGAAGGTGCTCGGGATCATCGAGACCGCGCGCGGCAAGCGCGCGAAGTTCCGCGATCAGCAGATCACGATGGCGCACGGCGCCGGCGGCAAAGCGACCCAGTCGCTGATCGAGGGGCTGTTCGTGCCCGTGCTCGGCGGCGAGGCGCTCGGCTGCCTCGACGACGCGGGAGCGCTCACGGTGGACGCCGTGCAGCTCGCGATCACCACCGACTCCTACGTGGTGCGTCCGCTGCGCTTTCCCGGTGGCTCGATCGGCGAGCTCGCCGTCAACGGCACGGTCAACGACCTCGCGGTCGCGGGCGCGCGGCCGCTCGCGCTGAGCCTCTCGCTCGTGCTCGAGGAGGGCCTTGCGGCAGAGGTGCTCAGCGCCGAGGTGCAAGCCATCGCCGACGCGGCGCGCGCGGCCGAAGTGGAGGTGGTGGCGGGCGACACGAAGGTCGTCGAGCGCGGCCACGCCGACGGGATGTACGTGTGCACCACCGGGCTGGGGCGGCGCGACCCGCGCGCGGCGCTCTCCCCCGCGTCGCTCCAGCCCGGCGACCGCATCTTGCTGTCGGGGCCGGTGGGAGACCACGGCATGGCGATCATGCTCGCGCGCGACGAATTCGAGCTCGACGCCAGCATCGAGTCCGACAGCCGCTCGCTGTGGCCGGCGGTGGACGCGCTGCTGGACGCGGCCGGCGACGAGCTGCGCTGCATGCGCGATGCGACCAGGGGCGGCGTCGCCTCGGTCCTCAACGAGCTCGCGCGCGCGTCCTCGGTGGCGATGCTCGTGCGCGAGGAGGCTGTGCCGGTCGATCCCGCGGTGGCGGGCGCCGCCGAGATCCTCGGCATCGACCCGCTCTACGTGGCAAACGAGGGAAAGCTGGTCGCCTTCGTCAGCCCGCGCGGGGCCGATCGCGCGCTTGACGCGCTGCGCTCTGTGGCGGGCTGTGAGCGAGCGGTGGAGATCGGCGAAGTGCGGACGGAACCGCCGGCGATGGTGCTCATGGAGACGGGCTTTGGCGGGCGGCGGGTGCTCGACCAGCTGGTCGGCGACCCGTTGCCGCGGATTTGCTAACCGGAAGGAGAGTCATGGCGAGCACGGCGTTTGCAGAGCACAAGAAGACCGAGGGGGTGACCGCGCATGTGCTGTGGATGACCACCGGCCTGTCCTGCGAGGGTGACTCCGTGGCCATGACCTCGGCCACCAACCCGAGCCTCGAGGACATCATCCTGCAGGCAATCCCCGGCATGCCCAACGTGGTCGTGCACAACCAGGTGGTCGACTACGCCAACGGCCAGGACTACGCGCAGGCGTGGTTCGACGCCGAGGAGGGCAAGCTCGACCCCTTCGTGCTCGTGATCGAGGGATCGCTGGGCAACGAGGAGATCAACGGCGACGGCTTCTGGACAGGCTTTGCGGTCAACCCGGAAAACGGCCAGCCGATCACGATGAACGAGTGGATCGACCGGCTCGCGCCGAAGTGCGCCGCGCTGGTCGCCGTCGGCACGTGCGCCACCTACGGCGGCATCCCGGCGATGAAGAACAACCCCACGGGCGCGATGGGCGTGCCCGACTACGTGGGCTGGAACTGGAAGTCCAAAGCGGACCTGCCCGTGGTGTGCATACCCGGATGCCCCGCGCAGCCGGACAACATGACCGAGACGCTGCTGTATCTCGCCCTGCACCTCGCCGGCCTCGCGCCGGCGCCTGAACTCGACGAGGCGCTGCGCCCGAAGTGGCTGTTTGGACGCACCGTGCGCGAGGGCTGCAACCGCGCGGGCTTTGCCGAGGAGGGCGACTTCGCCACCGAATACGGCTCAGACCACCGTTGCATGGTCAAAATCGGCTGCAAGGGCCCCGTCGTGAAGTGCAACGTTCCGATCCGCGGCTGGGTCAACGGCGTCGGAGGCTGCCCCAACGTGGGCGGGATCTGCATGGCGTGCACGATGCCGGGCTTCCCCGACAAGTTCATGCCGTTCATGGACGAGGACAAATGGGGAGCGGCGGCGGGGCGCGTGATGGAGTTCACCTACGGCCCGGTGGTTCGCTACTTCCGCAAGCGCCACATCAAGACGAAGTACGACGTCGAGCCGGGGTGGCGGCGCCGCGGCGCGGCGCTCACGACGGGCTATGCAAAGAGGTGGTGACCGCCTCACAAGCAAGCTACCGCCGCACCGATCAACCCCTTTTCCCGTGAGCGTCGTTTCCGGCCACAGCGCCGAGTGAGGAGACAGCAACATGGCCACAACAGAGACCCCGCGCGAGCAGAAGGTCATGGTGAAGGAGATGTCGTGGGATCCGATCACACGGATCGTGGGCAGCCTCGGCATCCACACCGAGATCGACTTCGCCAACCAGACCGTGCTCAAGTGCTACAGCACGTCGATGATCTTCCGCGGCTTTGACATCTTCATGAAAGGCATAGACCCGCGCGATGCGCACTTCATCACCAGCCGTATCTGCGGGATCTGCGGTGACAACCACTGCACCTGCTCGTGCCTGAACCAGAACATGGCCTACGGCGTCAAGCCGCCGCCGCTGGGGGATCTCGCGTTCAACCTCGCGGAGTCCGCGGACTACATATTCGACCACGCGATCTTCAACGACTGCATGGCCAACGTGGACTTCTGCGAGCAGATGGTCAAGGAGACCAACCCCACGCTGCTCGCCAAGGCCGAGAGCACGCCCGCGCCGCACAAGGACATCCACGGCTACAACACGATCGCCGACATCATGCGGGCGCTGAACCCGTTCACCGGCGAGTTCTATTTGGAAACGCTGCACGTGGCGCGCTACACGCGCGAGATGTACTGCCTCTTCGGCGGGCGTCACACACACCCGTCGACGATCATGCCGGGCGGCTGCAGCGCCGACATCACACACCAGACGTGCACCGACTACTACGTGCGCCTGATGCGCTACTTCGACTACGTCAAGCGCAGCGTGCCTATGCACGACGACCTGTACGACTTCTTTTTGACCGAGCTTCCGGGCTATGACATGGTCGGCTACCGCGACACCAACCTGGTCAACTGGGGCTGCTTCGACGACCCCGACTACGTCGACTACGACTACCTCAACATGACCGAGTGGGGCCGTAAGCGCTACATCACCCCGGGCGTGGCGATCAACGGCGAGCTGATCTCCACCGACCTGGTGGAGATCAATCTCATGATCCGGATCCTGCTGGGCTCGTCCTACTTCGACTCCTGGGAGAACGAGCCGACGCTGGTGACACGCGACCCGCTGGGCAACCCGGTCGACAAGAACCATCCCTGGAACAAGGTGACGCTGCCCAAGCCGCAGAAGCGGGACTTCGCCGACAAGTACACCTGGGTGGTCTCGCCGCGCATCTATGACAAACGCACGGACACGCACGTCTGCTGCGACACCGGCGGCGGCCCGTTTGCGCGCCAGTGGTGCACGGCCAAGGCGGGGCTGGTGGACTTCGGCTACGTGAAGGCCACCGGCCACTCGCTGCAGATGGTGCTGCCGCGCTCGCCGAACATGCCCGAGATGGAACTCGAGTGGAAGGTGCCCGAGAAGTCAAACGCGGTCGAGCGCGACCGCGCGCGCAGCTACCACCAGGCCTACGGCGCGCTGATCGCGCTGCACAACCTCGAGCGTGCGATGAAGGAGGTGCAGGCCGGACGCACGAAAAGCTGGAACCAGTTCAAGGTCCCCGACAGCGCGATCAGCTGCGGCTTTCACGAGGCGGCCAGGGGCGTGCTCTCGCACCACATGGTGATCCGCGACGGTAAGATCGCCAACTACCAGCCCTACCCGCCGACCCCCTGGAACGCCAGCCCGCGCGACGTCTACGGCACTCCCGGGCCCTACGAGGACGCGGTGCAGAACACGCCGATCTTCGAGGAGAACGGACCGGAGAAATTCAAAGGCATCGACATCATGCGCGCGGTGCGTTCGTTTGACCCCTGCCTGCCGTGCGGCGTGCACATGTACGGCGGCAGCGGCAAGGTGCGCAAGGTGGTCCACACGCCGACGGCGCTGGCCTGAGGGGAGCGCAGCGTTGCCCGCCACGACAGAATCGGTTAGGCCCGAGGAGCTCGACACCCCCCCGGACGAGCTCCTCGAGCGAGTGCAGGAGCTGCAGGCGCGTCTGGAGGCGGCCGCCGACGCGACCACGCGCGAGCTCGCAGAGGAGCTGATCTCGGCGGTCGTGCGCATGTACGGCGCGGGCCTGGAGCGCGTGCTCGCGTGCCTGATGGAAGGCGGGCCCGAGGGCGAGCGCCTGGCGCTCGCGCTGGCCGACGACCCGCAGGTGGCCACTCTGCTGTTGATTCACGACCTGCACCCGGTGTCGCTCGAGCAACGCGTGCTGGGTGCGCTGGAGCAGGTTCGGCCCTACATGGAGTCCCACGGGGGCAACGTCGAGCTGCTCTCGCTCGAGCACGGCGTCGCGCGCATCAGGCTGCGCGGCAGCTGCTCTGACTGCCAGGCCTCGTCGGTGACGCTTGAGCTCGCGATCAAGCAGGCGCTGGAGGAAGCCGCCCCCGATCTGGAAGGCCTCGAGGTCGAGGGCGTGGCCGAGCCCGCTGCAGGCGTGGCGCTGCCGATGGCAAGCGGGGCCGCGCCGGGGCCGCTGCCCGGCGGCGCGCTCGAGCTGCCGATGGTCCTCAGCGGCGGCGCGCAGGCTTCGCCGCGGGCGCAGGCGCCGGCGACCTCGTGGTTTGAGCTGCGCGACCTCGACAAGCTCGGCGTCGGGGAGATTGTGGCAGCCGAGGTCGCGGGCGCCGAGCTGGTAGTGGCAAACGTCAACGGCACGCTGCTGGCCTACCACGACCGCTGCGCCGCGTGCGGCGCCGCTCTGCGCGGCGGGGTCCTCCACGAGGGCGCGCTTGGCTGCCCGACGTGCACCCGCACGTTCTTTCTGCCAAGCGCCGGGCGCTCGATGGACGCCGAGCGCCTGCAGCTCGATCCGGTCCCGCTGCTGCGCGAGCAGGACACGGTCAAGGTGGCCCTGCCGGCGTGAGCCGCGGCGCTGCCGACAGCTCCGGCCAGTTGCGGCCGCGCGCGGTCGGCCGCGAGCGCGTCGCCGAGGCGATGCTCGCGCGCCGGCGCTCGCAGGTCGTCACCGGCCTGCGCGGGCTGGCTCGCACCAGCGCGCCGCGAGCGGCGCAGGCCGCGGCGGGCAATGACCCCGGCGCGCCGGGCACGACCGCGCGCGCGACCGTGCGCGAGCGCTGCGATCTCTGTCAGACGACGATTCCCGACGACCACCGCCATCTGCTCAACCTCGTGCAGCGCTCCATCGCGTGCGTGTGCGAGAGCTGCTGGGCGCTGCGCTCCGGCGACGCCGAGTACCGGCCCACCGGTGCGCGCACGCTGTGGCTGGATGACCTGAATTTGCCCGACGACGTGTGGGCGAGCTTTCAGATCCCGATCGGGCTCGCCTTCTTCATGGAGTCCACCACGGCCGGCTGCGTCGTCGCCATGTACCCGAGCCCCGCCGGGGCGACCGAGAGCGAGCTGCATTTCTCTGACTGGAGCAGGCTGGTCGCGCTCAACCCGTTGCTCGCGCAGCTCGAGCCCGACATCGAGGGGTTGATCGTCAACCGCCTGTCCGAGCCGCCCGGCTACGCGATCGCGCCGATCGACCGCTGCTACGCGCTGACCGGCGCGGTGAAGGCCAGCTGGGAGGGCATCTCGGGCGGCTCGGACGTGCACGACGCGGTCAGCGCGTTCTTTGCCGACCTGCGCGCGCAGGCGGTGGCCGCGTGATGGTGGCGCGCGACCAGGGCGGCAACGGACGCATGCCGGTGCGCGAGGTCGACCCCCGCCAGACGCCCGCCGGGGCCGCCGCGGCGCCCGGCGCCTCGCAGTCGGCGGCGCCCGAGGTCGAGTTCGAGGTG
>DASZFR010000203.1:0-26331 GCA_035939635.1 Solirubrobacteraceae bacterium | reverse complement strand
CTGCGGGCGCACGACGCAGCCGCCCCGCCGACCTTGGTGGCGCAGAGCGAGCTGTACAGGCCGATCGTCACGCGTGCCGGTCTATATCCGCCGGCGCTTGCGGCGATCCTGATGTAGCTCACGCCTCGGCCGACCGTGATCCAGCGCGTGAATGTGCCATTAGAGACCTGTGCCGGGGAGTTTCCGACGAGCACCGACGCGCCGGAGGGAGTCACCGTGCCGAAGACTCTGACTCTCGACACCGCGATTTCCGCGCCGTTGGTGGGCGCACTGACCGTCAGTGACACCGCGCGTTGAGAGCTCGTCGATCCGCATCCAGCGAGCGCCAGCGCGACCACTGCGCAGGCGGCGAGGGCGGCCTTGCCGGACATGTTGCTCACACCCGAGCGGCTGCGGCAGCCAGGTGCCCGCGCGTGCGCAGCCCCGGCAGCAGCCGCCCGGTGCGGCTGGCGTACTGACGGTACTCCGGGAAAGCTTCGCTGAGCGCGCGTTCCTCGAGACCCATGCGCACCCACTGCGCGATCGCGAAGGGCACAACGATGACGACGGTCCACACCTGCGACGAGGACACTGCGAGTCCCACCAACGCCGCGATCTCGCCGAGGTAGACCGGGTGACGGACCAGCCGGTAGGGCCCCCGCGTGACCAGACCGCGCGCCTCGGGCAGGACGCCGAAGCACGTACCCAGCGCAAGCACGGACGCCAGCAGCCACGCGCAGGCGATGGCCGCGATCAAATCCCCGGCCAGCACGCGGGCCGTCGCGGTGCCAGCGCCGGGGCCGGAAAACGGAAACACGAGCACCATCGCCATCGCGCACGCAATGAACGCCGCAGGCTCGCGCGAGTGTCGCCGCGGGGCGGGGCGGCGAAGCGTGAAGGCTGCGAACGCCCCCGTCACGCTCGTGCGCAGCACGTAGTAAACGGCGATCAGCTCGGCCTTACCGCTGGGATGCGCAAAGACGTGTGTGAGTGCCCGCGCGGCGTGCTCGCCGGCGAGCAATGCCAGTACCGCGAACACACCAGGTACGACCCACCTGCTCATGACCCGATGGCGGAGAAGCCCTGCAGAAGCTGATGTACCGCCGGGTAGAGCAGCACGATCAAGAGCGCAGGAAACATCAAGATGATGAGCGGAAAGAGCATCTTGACCGGTGCCTTCTGCACGCGCTCCTGCGCTGTCTGTCGACGTCGCGTGCGCATCTCCACCGCGAGGTTGCGCATCATCTGGCCGATCGACACCCCGAGCGTCTCACCCTGCAGGACTGCCCGAACGAACGAGCGCATCGCCGGCGTGTCGGAGCGCTCCAGCATGTTCTCGAGCGCCTGATGCGTCGACAGGCCCATGCTCTGTTCCTGCAGTGCGAGTTTGAGCTCGTTGCCCAGGGGACCTTCGAAGCGCCCGGCGACTAGGCGCAAAGACCCCGCGAACCCGACGCCAGCCTCAATCGTCGCCGTAAGCACGTCGATCAGCTCGGGAAGTTCGCGGTCGATCGCATGCAGGCGCGTTTCGCTGCGATGGCGCAGCGACGCGCCAAACAGCACCCAGCACGTGGCGGCGGCGGCGATTGCCAGCAAGATGCCAAGCGCAAAGTTGCTGCCGGTCGCGATCGCCTCGAAGATCACCAGTGCCCCCAGCAGTGCCGAGCTCGTCACGCGGTAGCCGTGGAACGCCTCTCGTGAGAGTGAGTAAAAGCCCGCGGAGGCGAGCCGGTACGTCGGCATGGGACTGAGCGCTCCGACGCGAGCGATCGCCCAGCGCCCGACGCGTTCTGCCTGTGAGTTGATCGCCCATCCCAGAGGCGGTCGCGCTCCGACGTTGCCCTCCGCGTCGCCGCTGTCAAAGCCGTACGTGTCGATCTGGCGCAGGTGCGCCGTCATGCGTAGGCGCGGAAGCGCCACGGAGCGCACGACGAGAGTGAGCGCCGCTCCGACCAGCACAAGCCCGACGATGAACAGGCCGATCATCGCCACTCACACTTCGATCCGCGCGATTCGCCCCATCAGCAGCGAGCCGCCGACGACCATCACGATTGCGAAGCCGAAGAGGACCTGACCGGTGCCGGTTTCGATAAGCGGCGAGAGATATTCAGGGTTGATCAGCTCGATCAGCACCACGAGCGCCGGCGGGAGCGCGGTAACGATCCAGCGCGAGAAGCGTGCCTGCGCGGTGAGCGTACGCAGCTCTCGGTTCAGCTCTGCGCGCTCGCGTACCGCCTCAGCAACGCGGTCGAGCACCTCGGCCATGTTCCCGCCCGTCTGGTTGTGCAGCTCCGCGACGAGCGATACCTGCTCCATGTCGGGTGCGCGCATGCGCATCACCACGGAGGCGAGCGCCTCCGACAGGGGCAAGCCGAGCCGCTCGTCGGCTATCACGCGCTGAAACTCTCCCCGGGTCGGTTCGCTTGCGCCGTCGCCGACAGCGGTGATGCCGGACACCATGCTGTGCCCCGCGCGCAACATCGCCGCCAGCTCCTGAAGGTGGGCCGGGAGCTGTTCGGCGAACCGGATGCGCACCCGACGCAGGCGGAGGTTGACCACAAAGCGCGCCACCAGCGGGCCGAGAAGCAGCGCTGGCACGGCGGCGATCGGGTTGGAGGCGGCGAGCGCGAGCAGCACCGCCGCGGCCGCGGAGCACCCGATCGTCAGGTAGACCACCTCGATCGCCGGCCGTTTGATACGAGCGATCTCGACGTTGCGCTCAAAGTCGTCCCACCAGCGCGCGCCTTCGAGCGAGCGCTGCGCGCGCGACAGGGCTTCGCTCAGCGGTTCACTCGCCGTCGCGTCCGCATCCACATCCGGCTGCGCGAGGAACGGCACGACCCGCGACCGCAATCCGCCGCGCCCGCGACGGCGTAGCAGCACGAGCAGCACGCCGGCGCCGACTGACACCGCACAAGCGGCGACGACCAGCAGCAGCGTCGAGGACCAGAACGACTGGTGGGCTGCCGCGAGCACCGTGGTCATCGCGACGGCCCTCGCACAGCGCCGCCCGGCAAGTGCCCGGCCAGCGCAGGAGTGATCGCGTCCGGGGGCCGGACTCCGCGGCGCTCAAACTTCTCCAGGAACAGGGGCCGCAGTCCGGTTCCCTTGAGCGAGCCCGCACCGCCGTTGCCGTTCCCGTTGGCCTCGTAGCGGAACAGGTCCTGCAGGGTGATCACGTCGGACTCCATGCGCTGTACCTCGGTGATCGCGGTCACCTTGCGGGCGCCGTCGGGCATGCGCTCGAGATGAATGATCAGATCGAGCGCCGAAGTCACCTGCTGGCGAACGGCGCGCAGAGGCAGGTCATAGCCCGCCATCAGCACCATCGTCTCGATGCGCGCTAGCGCATCGCGCGTCGAGTTCGAGTGCACGGTGCACAGCGAGCCGTCGTGACCAGTGTTCATCGCTTGCAGCATGTCCAGCGCCTCAGCGCCGCGAACCTCGCCCACGATGATGCGGTCCGGTCGCATGCGCAGGGAGTTGCGCACGAGATCGCGGATCGTGACCTCGCCCTCGCCCTCGATGTTTGCCGGCCGGCACTCGAGCCTCAGCACGTGGCGCTGCGCGAGGCGCAGCTCGGCCGCGTCCTCGATCGTGACGATCCGCTCGGAGTCCGGTATCGAGGCCGACAGCGCGTTGAGCAGCGTCGTCTTGCCCGCGCCGGTACCCCCCGAGATCAGCACGTTCAGGCGTGCTTGCACGCACCGCTCCAGCAGCTCGGCTGTCTCCGGCGTGAGTGTCGCAACGCGGATCAGGTCGCCGACCTTTAGGCGTTCGCTGCCGAACTTGCGGATCGTCATCAGAGGGCCCGACAGAGAAAGCGGGGGAATCACCGCATTGATGCGGCTGCCGTCGGGCATGCGCGCGTCCACCATTGGCGATCCCTCGTCGATACGGCGTCCCACCTCGGCGGCCATCTTCGAGATCACTCTCTGCAGGTGCGAATCGTCGGTGAACCGCACCGCCGTCTTGTACAGGTGCCCGTCGCGCTCGATCCAGACCTCGTATGCGCCGTTGACCATGATCTCGGTCACCGTGTCATCGCTCAGCAGGCGCTCCAATGGCCCGTACCCGAGGATGTCGTCGGCGAGCGCCACTGTGAGCTGCTCGCGGTCCTCGCGCGAGATCCCGGCCTCCTGGTTCAGTCGGGTCGTGACCTCGGCGGTGATCCGCTCGCGCAAGGAGTTGCGGTCGATATCGGCGTTGAAGATCTGGCGGCCCAGCTCCTCGATCAGGGCGAGGTGGATTCGGTTCTTGACGTCGGCAAACGGATCGCGCTCGGGCGACCCGAGCGTGGCCGGTTGGGAGACTCGCTCGTGAAGTTCCACGACCGCTCCTATCGGCCGCGCGAGCGGGAGAACAGGCGCCAGCCGCGCTTGGAGACAGGCTGTGGCAGAGCTCCGGCCGCGCGCGCGTCCGCGATGTAATGCTGCGCGAGCGAGTGAAACGACTTCGCGGCGTCTGAGCGCCTGTGGTCGTGCACGATCGGCTCGCCGCGGTTGATCGATCGGGTCACGTTCCGATCAGAGGGCACGAGCACATCGGGCTCGGCGCCGATGATCGCCGCGACATCGCTGCGCGCGATGCCGACGTTGCTGTCAGCGCGATTGAGCACGAGGCGCACCTTGTCGGTGTCGAAGTCCATGCGCTCCAGCGTCTGCAACCCGAGCTTTCCGTTCTTCAGCGACAGTGCGTCGAGCATGACCACCATGCACACCTCGCTTGCGGTGTCGACGGTCGCGATCACCTCGGGGGTGAACTGCGGCGGCGTATCGATGAGCACGAAGTCGTTGATCTCGCGCAGCAACGCGTACACGTCGCGAAGGAAATCGGGCGTGATCAGACCCGCTTGGTCGGGCCGCGCGGGTGCCATCAGCACGCGCACGCCGGACGGGTGCTGCACGAGGAAGTCCTCGAGCTTCTCGGCGTCGAGCGAGCCCCCGGAGGAGAGCAGGTCGAACATGGTCCGCTCGGGGCTCAGCCCCAACGACAGTCCCACGTCCCCGAACTGCAAGTCGAGGTCGACGATCGTCACACGGTGGCCGGCGTCGGCGAGCGCGACACCGAGGTTGACTGTGGTCAGAGTCTTTCCACAGCCGCCCTTGAGGCCGAGCACGGCGATCATCGTTCCGAGCTGCGCGGTGGCCTGCGCTGTGCCGCGCTTACGGGCGACCGCCTTCTCCACGGTGAACGTGACCTGCCGTGACAGCGTGCGCGCGAACTGCGCGTCGCCGTTGGTGGGAAGCGCGACGATGTCATCGGCGCCCGCGCCGAAGGCCTCGGCGACGTAGCCGTTGCTCGCTGCGGGGCACAGCAGGATGACCGGCCGCGTGGGGTGGTGGCGCGCCGCGGCCGACAGGTAGTCGCCCACACCGCCCGAGTACTCCACGCACGCGACGATCAGCACGTCGCCGGCTCCTGAGTCATCGGACTCCTGGTACGCGAGGTCGACATAGTCGAGCACCCGCAATGGCTCACACGAGAGCATCGCTTCGATCACGCCGAGATCGACGTCTGCGTCGAGCGCGACGAGCGCGTTTAGCTGGTCTGTCTTCATGGCTTTTCCTTTGCCGATTCAGCCGCCGCGGCGCGCCCGAGGGAGAGCAGTTCTTCTGCGCGCTTGCCCTCCTGTTCGTTGCCGAGGATCTTCCCCAGCGGCTGGTGCCCGACGACAATTGAGTCTTCGCTGACGACTTCGCCGCCAGTGTGCGACGCCACGCCGGGTCGGAGCGCAAGCCAGACCTTGCCGAATTCAGACGCGAAGGCGAGCTCGGCGGACTGATGGACGTTGACCGCCAGCACAACCGTGAGTTCCTTCTGGGAAAGCGGACCGCTCGCGGAGCTTTCCGAAGGCTTGAGCACGGCCACGTCCGCAGCGAGCAGGCGCACGAACGGAGCCGATTTACTGTTCTGGCCGCTGATGTTCTGGCCTGTGAAGCTCCCGTACACGTCGACGTGTTCGCCGGCCCTGAGATCCGGGATCAGGCCGTGCGGGTCGTCGACCTTGATCGACAGGGCGCGCTCGCCGGCGGTCAGCTGAGCGGCAAGCGAAGTGGTGCTGACGAAGTCCGACGCCGTCAGCTGCTCGCCGGGGTAGATGTTCGTAGCCGCAATCTCATTGTGAAGTGCCACAGGGTCGGCGAAGGCGCCGGTCGTCACCTGCTTGGCGAGGATATGCGTCGGCCTGAAGTACTCGCCGACCGCGATCGCATGACCCGAGGTTCCCTGGCCGATCGTGCGGGTGGCCACGAGCACCGTCGCGGGTGTCTCGGACGATTCGATGCTTTTGCGGTACTGGTGCAGCCCTACCACCAGAATTCCAGCGGCCACGAGCGCACACACGACCGCGATCAGAATCGTGCCGTTGCGCGTCGATGACAGCCTGCCCAGACCACGGTCGGGCGCCCTTCTCTGAGTGACTTCCATGTCTCGCTCCCTATTCCGTCAGTCCCGCTTGGCAGGTTTCAAACGATTCTAACTTACAACCTTCGCCACTGCCACTTTCTGCAAGGACATTTACATACTTGATGAGATGGCCCGACAATTCGCGCGGCTGAGCGGAGTTGTCGTCGAATCCTTTTTCTTTTTCTTTCTGTTCGCGCTGTTCAAGAGGTAAGGATTCGTTTTCAAGTTCCGCGCGTTCTTTGGCAGTGACGAGTTCGCCCTGAGCGTCCGGCCTCTTGCCTTCGAGCAATTCCTTGCTGCAAGCGTCCCAGCGTTCTTTGGGCGTCCACGGCTGGGAGCCCTGGCCCGCTTTGAGGTTCCCCTGGTCCCAGCCGGTGATGTAGAAGGTTGCGAAGTTCTGGATAGGGACTAGCTGCGCGGAACCGGTTGTGCGCATGAAGCTCGTAACCCCGAACGGCACCGCAAAGAACTGCACGAGGCGTGAGTCGTTTGGCGGAATGACCGGGATGCCGCCCGAGTTGTTGTTGGTCCACTTGTTCGGGCAGTAGTACTTGAGGCCGGCTGGGGGGGCCATGACCCTTGCCGAAAGGGATTTCTGGAAGTGGTCGGTGAGGAATGCCGGTTCGTTGCCGTTGTTGACAGGGACCAGCCCGACGCATTCATAGACGAGTTTGGCCCTCGCTTCTTTGGTGGCCCGTTCTTCGGCTTCGCGTTTTTCGCGCCCTTTGGCTTCGGCTTCTTCAGCGGCTTTCCGGGCGGCCGCCTGTTCTTTTTCTTTCGCTTCCCGCTGCGCTTTGGTGAGCTTTGGTTCTTTTTCTTCTTTTTCGAGCTGGGCTTTGGTCTCTTCTTTCGCTTCCCGCTGCGCTTTGGTGATTTCGCCTTTGCCTTCCTGGCGTTCCCAGCGCGCTTTGGTTTCTTCTTTGCGTTCGCGTTCTTCGCGCTGGGCTTTGGTGATTTTGCCTTCTTTTTCTTCTTTTTCGAGCTGCGCTTTGGTCTCTTCTTTCGCTTCCCGCTGCGCTTTCGTGATTTCGCCTTTGCCTTCCTGGCGTTCCCAGCGCGCCTTGGTTTCTTCTTTTCGTTCGCGTTCTTCGCGCTGGGCTTTAGTGAGCTTTGTTTCTTTTTCTTCTCTTTCCCATTTCGCGCGCGCTTCCGCTTCTGCTCGTTCGCGGCTAGCCCTGGTTTCTTCTTCTGCTTTCTTGGCTTCGGCCTCTGCTCTTTCTTCGGCTTCGACTTTTTCGGTCGCCGTTTTGCCTTCGGTGCACGATCCGCCGTGTTTGTTCACGCCGAACTTGCCTTCGCACCCCGTTTCGAGCGCCCGTTCGAATTTCGTCATCACGCCATTTTCTTCGGTCGTGGGGGGACACGAGACGACGAAGGCGTCGTCGACCGAGGCCTCCTGGTCGTTGTCCGCGTACTCGATGTGGAAGGGAGGGATCGGCTTGCCTTCTTTGTTGAGGTATTTCTTCGCGTTCTCAAGGCTCCCGTTTAGTTCGATCGTCACCGCGAGGTTGTGTGTGCATTTTTCTCCGTCGGCTTTCTCGCAGAGCTCGAAGGCGTCTGCGCCCCGTGCGCCCGGCACTGGGTTGGTCGCGCCGGGTTCGGAGACCCAGGCACCCACGATGCGGTCGGAGCCGTCCGGACCGGCGCTGAAAGTTCGTTGGACGTCTTTGAGCGTTTCGGATTGTTCGGAGTTCGAGCTCGATTCGCACGGCGATTTGGCTTCCTTCTTGCACGTGACCTTGAGGTTGATCTCGGTGGACCCGAAGTTGCCGTAGAAGTAGTCAGGCACAGTGACGGCGCCGGTCCACATCCCGGTCGCGCTTTCGTAGTGCATCTGAGGCTGTTTTGGTTCTTTTTCTTCTTCGCTGGCGTTGGATACGCCGCCGAACCCTTCGGTGTAGACGGTCTCCGGCTGCACGCTGATTCCTGTCGTACTGGAGCTGCCGTACTTGACTTCGGCGGAGACCGTCAGCAGACAGGCGGCTTTCGGTTCGAGCGACTGCGCTTTCTCGAAATAGGGATCCGAGCAGGCGGCGACTGGCTGCCAGTAGGTCGGTTCGGCGTTGGGTTTCTTGCCGGAGCCTTCTTTGATCGCGACGTAGTCGCCGTTTTCATATGCGACCACCGCCTTTACCTTGTAGGTCGTGGTCGCCGACCATTCAGGCAGTGCCGGTGGCGGCGGCGTGGACAGGGTGACCTTATGGGAGACGGGTTTGAACGGCGACGCTTTGCCTTCGCCTTCGGCCGAGTAGCCGCTGATGTTCACGAGTGGCGGGACGACGGTGTCCTGATCGAAGCATTCGACGTATGCGTGCTTGCAGACGGATAGGGCTTCGTTGCCTTCGCCTTTGAGCGCGCCTTCCTTGCCAGACAGCGCGATACGTACGCCGACGTGTGGCGTGCTGATCTTGACCGGAACGGGCGCGGCTGTATCGGTCCATTTGATCGTGCCTTTTTCTTCGTTTGAGCCGATATTTGTCAGAAGACCGGTCGCCAGCAGAGGGTCGTGTTCGTAGCATTCTTCTGACTCGCAACCCTCAGGGGTGTCGTTGACATAGAACACACGAACTTCGATCGGTTCCGACTCGATCAGCGGCTCGACTTTGGTTGCCTGGGTCTCACGACGGATGGCGACGCGGGCGTGCGCGTTGATGTTTTTGACGTTGAACAGCTGGAAGAACCAGGGCAGTTCGGTCTCGGTGAGCTTTACGTCGACCATGCCCGCTTCGGGTTCGCAGGGCGCCTTTTCGACGGTGGTCGTTTCCGACAGCTGGCCCTGGAGCGACTGGCCAAAGAAGGTCTTCTTGTTGATCTCGGCGTGAACGTTGGCCTGCGTCGTAGAGCCGACCTGGACGTTGTGGAAGAGCTCTTCTTTTTTCGCTTCGCGTTCGGCCTTTTCTGCAGCCGTGAGCGTCTGCACATTTCCTTCCGGCGTGGTCACCGATTCGACGCCCGCGTACATGCCTGCGGTTTTGTACATGGCGCCCTTGACCGTTTCGGTGCACGGGTAGTTGAACGACTGGGCCGCGGCTAGCGCGGCGGAGTCGGCCTGGAGCTGAAGGTGGCGCTGGTGCGCGAACCAGTTCCCGACGTCGAGCACGAACGCCATCAGCACCACGGTCACCGAGGACATGAGCGCGAAGAGGACGAGCACGGCGCCGCTCTCGTCGCCGAGTCGCCGCCGCAACGACACGGCGTCGTCAGCATGGTTCTTTCGTTGGTTCACTTTCCCGGAAGTACCTGTGGTAGGGGGTTTGCGGCGCCTGCTCGATGCGCATCGTCGCGGTGCTCGTCAACGGCGTGGACGCCTTCGTGCCGACGATGTTGGCCATGTTGAGCCAGTTGTAGTTGTAGGTGACTCGCACCCTCACGTAGTCGCCGAGCTGAGACGTCGGTGAGCACATTTCGGCTTTGGCGCCTTCGGCGAATTCCTTGCTGTCGCCCTGTTCGGTGACCCATTTCAGAAAGCTGGGTTCTTTGATTTCTGTGCCGGTTCCGTGTTCGTTGTTGACCGCGGCAAAGCGCGCGGCCTGACTTGCGAGCTGGGTCTCGTCGATCCAGTCGTTGAGCGCGAGCCCGAAGAGCGCAATGCCGAACAGCACGAGCACGACGACCGGAAGAACGAGGGCGAACTCGAGCGTCGCCTGTCCGCTTTCGGATGCGCTCGCTCGCGCACCTGCGCGTAACCGGCGGCGCGCGCGGTCGACGGTCCCCCAAAAGCGGGGTTCGTTGCGACGAGGATGAAACGGTCTGGGCTGCATAGGGGTGCGCGGGGCAAGTGACTGGTTGTTTGTTCTGTGATGTTTGGAAGAGGCCGGCGATTTGGGTGCTTCAGATGTTCAGGCGCCGCCCCAACGGACGTTGTGAGGTCTCGTGCGGGGCGGCGCCGTGCCAGATGGTCTTTGCGCTTAGAGCGCTTTTTCGACGGTTTCGAGCTTTTTCACGATGTCGGTGCCGATGTTGGTAAGCACCGTGATCGCGACGATCGAGACCAGCGCCAGAATCAGCGTGTACTCGACGAGCGCCTGACCCTCCTCACGCTTGATCTGCGTACGCGTGTAGAGAGACAAAGCGAAAGAGTTGAGCTTGGTCCACATGTTCGGTTTCACCCCCTCCCCTCGACTTGTGTGCCGTGGAGGCAGATTGCAATGTCGGCGGGTGCCATGAACTGCGGCTGCCAAACTTCGGACCACCTGGCTCGTAGCCTCCCGTGCGAAAGAAGCTAATTGCGGTCTCACGCCCGGGCAACGAGAAGAACCTCTAGTTCCACCTAGACGAAGGTCGGGCGCGCCGGCTGGGCAGGGACGGCCGTGACGAGCATGGCGATCACCCCCCAGCGCAGCGCAGGTCTCCACACGGGCAGCTGCGATGTGCGCCGGCCGGCCGCGGCTGAGACAGAGTTACGGCGGCTACAGCGCTTTTTCGACCGTTTCGAGGTCTTTGACGACGCTGGTGCCGATGTTGGTCAGAACCGTGAGCGCGACGATCGAGACAAGCGCCAGGATCAGCGTGTACTCGACGAGCGCCTGTCCTTCCTCACGATAGATGTGCGTGCGTGTGTACAGCGACAGCGCGAGAGAGTTGAGCTTGGTCCACATGTTGGTTTCACCCCCCCGTCGTGGTGCGTGGATGTGCCGGTGTCAACGGGCTCGGCGCCAAAATGAAGTCGCCGGTCCGGGGAGGAACGCTAGTTTTGCGCTTGGGCTAGGACAACGGGAAGAAGCTCTAGTTCCACCTAGACCAAGGTGCAGTGCCTGCGGCTGCGCGCCTGGTGATGCGCGCGTCGCGTGCGGCCCAGCACGGGCCGGACGAGAAGAAGCTCTAGTCCGACCTAGACCAACGTCGGATGTGCTTCGCGGGTTGGGTGTGAAGACTTCCAGCAGACATGTCCAGGCACAATGGATCTACACGCGCCGCCAAGCGGTCGAGTATCGCGGACCGACGGCTGCGCGACGTCGCCAGGACAAAGCTCATCGTCAACGTCACGCGCAAAGAGTGCTTGTGTGTCGGCGTGGTGGCCGACAGCCCGCTGCGCCGCATGCGAGGGCTGATCGGAAGCGAGTCTCTCGCGGCGGGCGAGGGACTGCTCATCACTCCCGCGCCTGCCATCCACACGGCCTTCATGGGCTATGCGATCGACGTGTTGTTCCTCGACCGCGACCTGTGCGTGATCGAGATCGTCGAGAACCTGCGCCCGTGGCGCCTGGCCTCCAAGCGCGGAGCTCATTCGGTGCTCGAGCTCGCTGCCGGGGAATGCGCACGTCGCGGTGTGAGCGTCGGCGACCGGCTGGTCCTGCGCAAACGCGAGCAGCGCCTGTCGGCTGCGCCCGACGCTTCGTCGCCGCCACCGCCGCCCAGGAGCCCGGACTCGATCATCTGGCCGGTGCAGTTCGGGCACGGCAGCGAGCCTGCGCGACTTGCACCTATGCGGGTGCTCGTGATCTCCAACGATCGGCATTTTCGAAGCGTCAGCTCGATGCTCTTGGCCCATCGCGGCTGTGTGGTGACCACCACGGCCGACCGCGCCAACCTGGCCGAGCGGATCTCACGCGAAGGCGCCGATGTTGTGGTCGTGGACGCCGAGCAGTGTCTAGATGGCCCGGCTCAGGCTTTCGCTGCCGTCGAGGGGCTGGCCCGCGCAGTCGGCGTGGTGGTCGTCGACGAGGCTGCCACGCAGCTGCACGCGTCGCCGGTGGCCAAGTGGGGCCCGTTCGAGGACCTGTTTGCGGCGATCGAGCGCGCCGACGCGAGCCACGGATCGTGGGGAGCGACCGCGTGAACGGCGCGGCTGCCATGCCCGCGTCGGTCGATCCCGTCCGGGCGCGTCCAACAAGCACCAGGATCGAGCTCGTGCGACGCTGGGGGTTGGCTGTCCCGCTCGTAGCCGGACTGTCGGTGTGGGCGTTCGGGACGTTTGCGCTCGACCGCGCCGTCGTGGTTGCCTTCGTCGCGGGCGTGCTCGCCGTGGTGTCGGTGATCGACGTCCAGAGCGGCCTGATCCCCAACCGGATCGTTCTCCCCGCCGCCGCCGTAGCGCTCGCGTTGCAGCTCGTGCTGTTCCCGGGCCAGGCGGCCGCATGCGCGCTGGCGGCGCTCGCCGCGTCGCTTGCGTTTCTCGTCACCCACATGGTGGAGCGCTCCTGGATAGGGATGGGCGACGTCAAGCTCGCTCTGTTGATGGGCGCCGCGCTCGGGTGGGGCGTCGTCGGTGCGGTGTTGTTGGCCTTTGTGTGCGTGCTTCCCGCCGCGCTGGTGGTGCTGCTGCGCGGCGGCCTGGGCGCGCGCAAGGCGACGCTTCCGTTCGGGCCGTTTTTGGCGCTCGGCGCCCTGCTGGTGATGTTTGGACCCCAGCTCGTAGGGCTCTCAAGCGGCTGAGATCACGTCCCGCAGCGCTTGTCCGACGGCTTGAGTCGCGCGGTGCCGATGTCGATAGCAGAAGGGGCCGCTGCGCGCGGCTCGTGAGTGCCCTGCCGCACTGAACTGAGTCAACATGTCGAGCCAACGCAACCGGCAAGTCGCCACGAAGACGGGTCCGCAAGACAGCGATCGGCGCGCGGCGCTTGCCGAGCTGCGGCAGGTCCAACGCGTGTTCGCCGAGTGCACGTGGCCGGATCAGCGCGCGTTCGCGCGCGCGCGCAAGCGCGCCAGAGGCCGCGCTCTGCAGGTTTTCGCGGGTGCCGGCTACGGCGATGGCGCTCGCCAAACAGCGTTGCTGCTCGCCTGCGCGGAGCTCTTTCGAGCGCTCACAGTCGAGCTCGCAGACTCGCCCGACGACACGTCGCGGCTGGCACAGGAGCTGCAGAAGCTGACCGGCCTGCCGGGGCTCGCATTGGCGAGGGAGGTGCTGCGCGCGCCCGAGCTGCTCGTTCTCTCGCCGGATGTGGCGATCGCCGTCGTGCTGGGCACGGCGAGCGCGTTCGCACCGCTGCGCAACCTGTCGTTGTGGAGGCTGACCGCGGATGACGACCTGCAGTGCGTGCGTTACGCGGGCGAGAGCGCGCCATCGCGCGGCGCGCGCCAACTCGCGCAGCGACTGTTGACCTGCGAGCAGCTCGAGCCCCCCGAGTCGGGGGAACGGCGCCTGTTGCTCGGTCAGCCCGTTGGCAGCTCGCTGCAGCCGCCGGCCGCGCTGGTGGGGGTGGCGCGTCCGTGGATGCGAGAGGAGTGCGAAGCGTTCCTGGCCGAGGCCGCGCCCATGCTCGCGGCCGTGCTCGAGCGCGACTCGCTGCTCGCCGGCAACGCGGCATCCGAGCGTGAGCAGCTCGAGGCCAGCCGGCGCAGGCTCACGCGAATGGGCTTTGACCTGCACGACGGGCCGATCCAGGACGTGGCGCTGCTCGCGGAGGACGTGCGTTTGTTCGGCGATCAGCTCAAGCCGCTGCTGGGCGCGCTTGACGAGCACCAGCTCGTGCGGGGACGAATCGAAGACCTGGACTCGCAGCTGGCCGCGCTCGACGCTGGGCTAAGGCGGCTCTCGCACGAAGTGCGCGGGGCCACTCTGCTGCTCAACAGGCCTTTCGGCATGGCCGTGCACGACCACTGCGAAGCGTTCTTTGCGCGCACCGGAATCGAGCCGCGCCTGTCGATCGACGGCGACATCGCGACGATTTCGACCTCGCAGCAGATCGCTCTGCTGAACATCATCAACCAGGCGCTGAACAACATCCGCGAGCACGCCAACGCGAACGCCGTGGAGGTTGCCGTCACGGTGACCGAGGAGGGTGTCGACGCCCGCGTGTCTGACGACGGGCAGGGATTCGACCTGGAGCAAACGCTGATACGGGCCGCGAGAGAGGGCCGCGTGGGGCTGCTCGCGATCAACGAGCGCACGCGCCTGTTGGGCGGGCGCTGTCGGATCGACAGCCGCCCCGGCGGACCGACGGTCGTCTCGGTCGCGTTTGCGCGATGGCTGCCTCTGCCCGCAATTGCCGAGCGCGCGCGAGCTTCGTCCTGAGCCCGCGACCCCGCTGGGGGCGTGGGCGTATGTCGGTCGCGCCCGCCGGACGTCAGGCGGGGACGGCCGCCAGCGGCGATGACGCGAGGTCGTTCTCGAAGGCGTACTTGACGGCGGCGCTGCGGTTGGAGACGCCCAGCTTGCGGTAGATGTTCGTCAGGTGGAACTTGACGGTGTGCTCGCTGAGCCAGAGCTCCTGACTGATCGCCTTGGTCGTGAGCCCGTCGGCGATGGCCTTGAGAATCGCCGTCTCGCGCGGGGTCAGTCCCGGTCCGGCCGCGACCGGCTGCTCGCTGTCCCAGGTGGGAGCGGCGGACGGGGCGTGGTAGACCACGCCGGTGGCGGCCTGGCGCAGCACCGACGGAATGTCGAGCGGGCTCACGCTCTTGACCATGTATGCGCTCGCACCCGCCAGAAGCGCCGAGTCGATGCTCGCACGGTCTTCGCAGGCGGATATCACGACCGTCTTGATCTCGGGCCAGGAGCGCTTGATCTCAGAGATGCACTCGAGCCCGCCGAGCCCAGGCATGCGAAGGTCCAGCAGCACCAGGTGAGGCTTGCGGCGCTTCACGAGCGCCAGCAGCTCGTCACCGGTGCGCGCCTCGCCGACGACGTCTATGTCCTCGCTTGCATCCAGCGCGCGACGGATCCCCTGCAGCAGCAGGGGGTGGTCATCGGCGATCAGAACCTTCAGCGACTTTTCCATAAGCCTGCCTTCCTGTCATGAGCTCCGTCTCACGGCCGCTGTCACCCGATCACTGTGGGCGGCAGAATCGACATTACATGAAGGATCGCCTTGTTTGCGACTTTTTCGCAACCGCGCTTAGGTCGAGGGTGGGGCTAGACCTTCGTCTAGGTGATCGGCGCGAGCGGCCCTGTTACTTGAGACGTCTCGCGAGGCGTTGGCCATGTTTTGCCGCACTGCACCTAGGTCTAGCCTGACCTAGCAGTTCTTCCGTCGCGCTGGGGGGCGCACGCAAGTAGCTTCGTGGGCAGTCCCCATGCTGCGAAGAATTCGCCTGCTAATCCTCGTCGCGTCGGCTGCCGCCTGCGCGCTTGGCACCGTTGCCGGTGCCCAGCCGACGCTGCTCGCGCTGGCCGCCAAGAAGGCGACGCCCAAGCACAAAGCCGCCGCGAAGAGGCTTCACGGGCTGACGGCTCCAGCCCTCCTTACACCCGCCAACGGCGTGCGCGTACAGCAGATTCCGACGCTCACGTGGGGCGCTGTGGGCGGCGCGGCCGAATACGAATACCAAGTGGCGGCGGACTCGCGCTTTCACTCGATCGTGCTCGGCACGGGCGCCGGCCGCGGCACTTCGACGACGAACAATCTCGCCGCCGCGCTCTTCAAACCACTCACCGACGGCACCTATTACTGGCGCGTGCGCGGGCTCACGAAGACCAAAGAGCCGGGTCCGTGGTCGAGCACTCGCATGCTCGAAAAGAAGTGGAGCGAAGCGCCTGGCCTGCTCGGACCGGCGAACGGGGCTGAAATCAGATGGCCATTGCACCCGCTGGTGTTGAGCTGGAGCCCCGTGCAGGGCGCGAGCGAATACATCGTGACGATCGCAAGCGACCGTGGGCTGTCGAGCATCGTCTTGGGATCAGCGACGTCGCCCGTGAAAACCTGGGGCACGGTGTTCGCGCTGCCGAGCACGCTGGCGGTCGGGCAGTACTTCTGGGCTGTCACGCCCGTGGACACCGAGGGGCACCGCGGCACTCGCTCGCAGATTGGCGCGTTCAGCTGGTCGTGGCCCACTACCACGACGACTCATCTCACCGACGTTGCCCAGCCGTTCGGCTTCGAACCGCAGTTCAGCTGGGCATCGATCCCCGGAGCGTCGCACTACGAAGTCGAGGTCAATCAGTCTCCGCAGTTTCCACAGGGTTCGAGGTGGTGCTGCAACACGCTCACGACCGCGACCTCGATGGCGCCCAGCGAACTGCTCGCCAACGACCACGCCTTCTACTGGCGCGTGCGCGCGATCGACGCAAACGGCAACGCCGGCGTATGGAACGTGGGCGTAGGCGAACACGGTGCGGTGGGTGAAGGCTTCACCGAGGCGTTTGACAACGTCACGCCGTCGGTCCCCAACCTCACGATGAGCGATGCGAACGGGAGTCCGCTGCCGCCCGGTGTCGAAACCGACACCCCGATCGTGACCTGGTCGCCCACGCCCGGAGCGTCGAGCTACGAGGTCCAAGTCGCACGCTACCTGTTGGGGTTGGGGTGCAACTGGGCCGCTGAAGAACTCTTCGGAGAAAAACAGACAGTCGACACCGCATCTACCGCGTGGACGCCGCTCGGACCCGACAACAATCGCATCGGGCCGAGCGCATGGCCGCTACCCGATACTCATCGGGGGCTGGCAGAAGAAGGCACCGAATACTGCGTGCGGGTTGCCGCGCGCGCGGCCAAGGACTCACGCCAGAACCAGGTGATAAGCGCGTGGACGCAGATCGGCGGACCCAACAAACCGGCGTTCAGCTTCGCCAGCCAGCCCCCGGCGGGTCAACCTGGTCCTCATGGTCTGGAAACACAGGCCTCGGACTACATCCTGCCGCAGAACGAATCCACCACGCCGCGCACCCCGCTGCTCACCTGGAACCGCGTGCCAGGCGCAAGCCTCTACTACGTTGTCACCGCTCGCGACGCCGCGTTCACCGACGTGGTCGACGTCGCGTCGACCGTGGTGCCCGCGTACGCGCCCGAGCTGGAAGGCGAAGAGCCGCTTGCCGATCAGACCAACGCGTATTACTGGGCGGTGATCCCGGTGGCGATCGCGGAAGAAAACAACAAAGTGTTCTACGTTGCGACCAGTCTGCCCCCGGAACAGGACTCGCCTCGCAGCTTCACCAAGTTCTCCGTGGCGCCGGCGCCGGTTGCCCCGGTGGGCGGGGCCACAGTGGGCATCCAGCCCGCGTTTCACTGGACAGCCGCGGAGGGTGCACAGACCTACACGCTCCAAGTGTCCCAGGACCCCACGTTCGGCAACCTGATCGACAATGAGCGCACCGCGTCGACCTCGTACACGAGTACCTCGACCTATCCAGCAGACGTCACGCTGTACTGGCGCGTGCGGGCCAACGACGCCAACTTCCACGCCGAAGGCCTCAACTGGTCGGCGGTGCAGACGTTCCGCGTCGGGCTGCCGGTCCCGGCTCCCTCTCCATCCAATCCGAAAACTGTCGAAGCGATCCCCGTGCTCTCGTGGTCGCCCGTGACCGGCGCCACGTCCTACGACGTGCACGTCGAACAGCCCGACGGGACGACCAGAGACTTCACCCTCGACTCGCCGGCGTTCACCGTGTCTGAATGGGATGGCCCTGGTGTTTGGCGCTGGCAGGCGCGCGCCGAGTTTCCCGCCGGAACCTTCCAGCAGGTTCCCGGCGGGTACTTCGCGCCACAGCCGATCGCCCACACGGAGGCGGCGCCGAGCGGCGTGGTGGGCCAACGTTCCGGTGCGCGGATAACGATCTCCTGGCTGCCCCAGCAGTACGCGCGCGAATACGAAGTCGAAGTCTCCACCAGCGACACCTTCGCCTCCAACGCGCGGGTCGAATCGGAGCGCACAGAGCAGTCCAGCTGGGCGCCCAACATCGAACTCAGCAAGCCGTCCAACCGCGGCACGCTGTTCTGGCGTGTGGCGGCGATCGACAATCGCGGCAACGTCGGCCCGTACGCGACCGGCAGCTTCGTCGCGCCCAAAGCGAAATGCGTCACGAAGAAGGTCAAACGAGGCCACAAGACCGTCAGGGTGTGCGTCAAGAAGAAGCACTGAGGTCGGGCCGCCGCCGGCGCTCGTAGACTCGAATGGGCCATGCCGGGCCCGCTGAAGACCGAGGCTGTAGTGCTGCGCTCGATCCGGTTCGGCGAGGCCGACCGCATCCTTCACCTGTACACGCCGCACCGCGGCCGCGTCGGTGCGATCGCCAAGGGCGTGCGCCGTGCGCGCAGCCGCTTCGGCGGTCGCCTGGAGCCGTTCTTTCGCCTGCGCATCGAGCTGCACGAGGGGCGCGGCGAGCTCCTCACCGTGACCGGCGCGCACACGCTCGACGGCTATGCCGGGCTGCGCGCAGATGCGCGCGCCCTCGATGCCGCGGCGCGAGCTTGCGACGCAGTGTCGCGCCTGTTCGACACCTGCGAGGCGCACCCCGCGGTGTTCAACCTGCTGTGCAGGGCGCTGACGCTGCTCGATGAGCGCGCGCGGCGAACGAGCGGGCCGCCGCACGAGCCGGGTGGCAAGGCCGCGGCGCTTGCGTTCCGCCTCAAGCTGCTGCACGCGGCTGGCCTTGCGCCGCAGCTGTCGGGCTGTGCCAACTGCGGCGAGCGCGAGCACCTGGTCGGCTTCTCGGGAGCCGCGGGAGGCGTGGTGTGCGCAGCGTGCGAGGCTGCGTCGTTTCCGCTGGGCGCCGAGGCGCACGCGTTCATGTCAACCGCGCTTGCGCGGTCGCTGCACGACTCTCCCGCGGCTGCAGAGCAGGCGCTGGCGCAGGTCGATCACGCGATCTCGGCCACCCTCGAGCACCACGCCCACGTGCGGCTGATGCCCGCGGTGGGTCCGCTCGGCTGAGCTGCCCCGCCGGCGCCGTGGGGGCGCTCTAGACCAAAGTGCAGTAGCGCGGCCGGCGCTCGGCGGCGACACTGACGGCATGTAAGGCGTTGCCTGCGCGGTTGCGCGAGGCAGCAGTAGCCTGTCCGCAGGGCGGGGGAGGGGAAGCGCAGGGACAGTGCACTTCGCACGGTACGTACCCAGGCGGGCGATGCGCTGCGCCGCGGCTGCTAGCTGTGCGCTGCCGGCTGCATGCACGCTTGCGCTGGTGGTGGCGCAGGGCGCGCAGGCGCGCTGGACGGCCATCGCTGCACGGCCGTCGGGCGTCCAGCCGTACTTCGCGTGTGCTGCGGGCGACGCCCGGCCTCAGTGCCAGCTGATCGAAGACCCCACCCGCGGCGTCGCGCGCCGGGGGCCCGTGCGCGAAGGGGCGATCACGATCGGGCCCGAGCAGCAGGTCAGCCCTGCGTTGGAAGGCAGCGGCGTCGAAGGCGGCTACTCGCCCGCGGACCTGCGCTTGGCCTACGGCTTGCCGTCGTCATCCAACGGCGCCGGCCAGACGATTGCCGTGGTCGACGCGTTTGACGATCCGAACGCCGAATCCGACCTGGCCGCGTATCGCGCCGAATACGGCCTCGCACCGTGCATCGCAAGCACCGGATGCTTTCGCAAGGTCGACCAAAGGGGAGGCATCGCGTATCCAGAAGCGAACGCGAGCTGGGCCGGTGAGATCTCGCTGGATCTGGACATGGTGTCCGCGATCTGCCCCAACTGCCACATCCTGCTCGTAGAGGCCGACACCAACGAAGCCACCGATCTCGCCGCCGCCGAGGACCAGGCGGTAGCGCAGGGCGCGACGGAGATCAGCAACAGCTTCGGAGGGCGTGTGCCCTCGCAGCCACCTCAAATCGCGGCCGCGTTCGACCATCCGGGGATCCCGATCACCGCGGGGGGTGGCGATCGCGGTTACGGCGCCAACTCGCCGGCTTCCAGCCCGCACGTGATCGCGGTCGGGGGCACGCGCCTGGTGCACGCCGGCACCGCGCGCGGCTGGAGCGAATCGGTGTGGTACAGCACGGCTGGCGGCGAAGTACACGGGACAGGCAGCGGCTGCAGCGCAGAAGCAAAGCCGCCGTGGCAGGGCGACAGCGGCTGCCCGTACAGGACCACCAACGACGTCGCGGCGGTGGCGGATCCGAACACGCCGGTGTCGGTCTATGACAGCTACCAAACGGGCAGTCCCTGGCGACTGGCCGGCGGCACGAGCGTGGCGACGCCGATCGTCGCCGCGTCCATGGCGCTCGCAGATGCCTACACGAGGTCATTCGACGGCGCGCAGGCGCTGTATCTAGAGGCGGCGGCGAACGGCACCGGCGTGCTTGACGACGTGACGGTGGGCAGCAACGGGAGCTGTGGAAGCTACCTCTGCGAAGCGCGTATCGGCTACGACGGGCCGACCGGCCTGGGCAGCATCTACGGCGCGCCAAGCGTGTCGCCTGGGCAGGTCCATCCGCCGCCCGCGGTTCAGACCAAAACGGCGTCGGCGATCACGGCGATATCCGCCACTCTCAACGCGAGCGTGAACCCCAACGGCGCGCCGGTGACGCGCTGCCGGTTCTACTTCGGCAGCTCCGAAGCTTTCACGCCCTGCGCGAGCCTGCCGGAAGCCGGCAACAGCCCGGTCGCCGTTTCCGCCTCGCTGTTCGACCTGCTACCGGGCACGGCCTACCGCTACAGGATCGTTGCGAGCAACGCCAGCGGCACGAGCAGCGGCGAAATCGTCACGGTCACCACGCTGGGCGCCGTGCAGGGAGGGCCGGCGTTGCCGATCGAATCGCCCCCAGCCAGTTCACCGCCGCAGCAACCCCGCGCCAAACTGGCCGCGTTGTATGCGACGCTCGCCGACGCCGCGCTGGCGGCGCGCCGGTCGGGAATTGTCCGTGTGAAGGTCAGCTGCCCCCCACAGAAGCACGCGTGCGTGGGAGCGGTGACGCTCAGAACGGCGCGCGCGGTGGTTGTTCGCGTGCGCGGACATCGGAGCTCCAAACGCGTCGTCACGCTCGCCACGGCGACGTTCAGGATCTCCGGTGGGCATACGGAGCTGCTGACGCTGCGGCTGTCGAAAGCTGCGCGAGCCCTGCTCGCCCAGTCGCATACCTTGCACGCGCTGGCCGTGGTGGACGAACACCATCACGCCAGCAGGGCGACCGTCACGATACGGCTGTCGCAGCCTGTCAAACGGTGAGCGCTGTGAGCGCCGCGAGCGCTCCGGTCGGGCCGCGCAGCCGGCGCGCGAAGATCACCCGGAGCCCGCTCCGCCCATGGGCTGATCGTACTGGTGGGGGGAACCGCGCGGCGCGGCAGTTAGGGAAGCTGGCGACCGGCGCAGTAAGGTGGCCACTCGTGGACGAGGGACTGCCGATCTCATACGAGGTGCTCGAGGCGGGCGTGCCCGTGCTCGCCTCCGACGGCGAGCAGGTGGGCACGGTGGGCGCGGTTCTGCACGCGTCCGAGGAGGACATCTTCCACGGGCTGCTGATCAACACGCCCGATCACGGCGTGCGCTTTGTGGAGGCGGCGGCGATCGCGTCGATCCACGAACGCGGAGTGGACCTGCGCATCGACGCGGACACCGCACGCCAGCTGCCTCCGCCGGAGCACACGGCGCCCGTTTACACCGAGGATCCTTCGCATCAGCAGCGCTGGCGCCACTGGGTGAACAAGATCACCGGGCGCGGTGACTGGGACCGCACAACGTAGGGCTCCAACAGCCGCTGTGCTTTCCGCGGCGGCTGCCACAATCGATCGCATGGGCGTTGCCGTCGAGAGCAACAGCGTCGCTGCGGGCTACGCGCTGCGCGTGCAGCGCCAGGAGGAACGGGTGCTGGCGCCGCTTGCCGCGAGGTCGTATCCGGCGAGGAGGGTACGGCAAGAGGAGGACTGCGGGTTGCGCACCCCGTTTCAGCGCGATCGCGACCGTATCGTGCACAGCAAGTCGTTTCGGCGGCTCAAGCACAAGACGCAGGTATTCGTGGCGCCGATGGGCGACCACTACCGCACGCGGCTGACGCACACGCTCGAGGTGACCACGATCTCGCGCACGGTGGCGCGGGCGCTGCGGCTCAACGAGGATCTGGTCGAGGCGATCGGCCTCGGGCACGATCTCGGGCATCCGCCGTTTGGGCACATCGGCGAGGAGGTGCTGGATCGTTGCGCGAAAGAGCGCTTCGGCGTGGACTTCCGCCACAACGAGCACTCGCTGCGCGTGGTGGACGTGCTCGAGCGCGACGGCGCCGGCTTGAACCTCACCGAGCAGGTTCGCGACGGGATCGTGGGGCACTCGAGCCGCGCGCCGTTGCCTGCCACGCTCGAGGGGCGCATCGTGCGCGTGATCGACCGCGTCGCCTACATCAACCACGACATCGACGACGCGGTGCGCGCGGGGGTGCTGCGCGCCGAGCAGCTGCCCGCCGAGCCGATCGCCGTGCTCGGCCCAGACTCGTCGCGGCGTATCGACACGCTCGTGCACGACATGGTCGAGAGCTCACAGACGGCCGGCGAGATCGTGCAGGGACCCGACGCGGGACCGGCGATGGCCCAGCTGCGCGAGTTCATGTTCGAGCACGTGTACCTCGGTCCCGCGGTGCGCGCGGAGCACGTGAAGATCGCAAACGTGCTGAGCACGCTGTTCGACCACTACGTGGAGCACCCCGAGCTGCTGCCGAGAGCGGGCCCGGGAGGCGACGGGGGCCCATCGGCTCTGGCGCGGCGCGTGATCGACTACCTCGCCGGCATGACCGATCGCTACTGCATCGGCGAGTACACGCGCCTCGCGGTACCGCAGGCATTTGCGCGCTGAGCAGGGGAACTGCGCGCGGTGACCGCCGGCCCAACCCGCCTCGGTAGGGTCACTGCGCAAACCGAAAATCTTCCAACCAAGATGGCCCTCTACACAAACGAATCGCGTGATCGCGTGCGCGACGCGGTGGACTTCCTCGAGGTCGTATCCGCGTACACCGAGCTGCGCCGCGCGGGGCCGTCGCGGTATGAGGGGCTATGCCCGTTCCACGATGAGCGCACGCCGTCGTTCGGCATCGACCCGGTGCAGAAGGTCTACTACTGCTTCGGCTGTCAGGAGTCCGGCGACGTGTTCACGTTCGTGCAGCAAAAGGAGGGCCTGGACTTTCGCGAAACGCTGGAGATGCTCGCCGACCGTTACGGCGTCGAGCTCGAGCGCGAGACTGAGGACCCGCGCGCGGCGCAGCGCAGGCGGGAGCGTGAACGGCTGCTGGAGGTGCTGGAGCGCACCACCGCCTACTACGAGCGCTACCTGTGGGAGTCAAACGAGGCGGCGGGGGCGCGCGAGTATCTCGCGGGCAGGGGGCTGGGGGAGGAGATCCTGCGCGAGTTTCGCGTGGGCTACGCGCCCAGCGCGTGGGACCGCGTGCTCACCGCGTCACGCAGCGGGGGCTACTCGGTGGCCGAGCTGTACGCGAGCGGTGTCGCGCAGCGATCGCGCGAGAACGGCCAGCCCTACGACCGCTTCCGCGCGCGAATCATGTTCCCGCTCGCCGAGCTGCGCGGCCGGGTGCTCGGTTTCGGCGCGCGCGCGATGCGCGAGCAGCAGCGGCCGAAGTACCTCAACACGTCCGACAACGAGCTCTACCACAAGGGCCGCCATTTGTACGGCGGGCATTTGGCGCGGGCGCACGCGGCGCGCGAGGGGCACGTGATCGTGTGCGAGGGCTACACCGACACCATCGCGCTGCACCAGGCCGGCATGCGCAACGCAGTGGGGCTGATGGGCACGGCGCTCACCGCCGAGCAGCTGGGGGAGCTCGCGCGCATGGCGCCTACCGTGCTGCTCGCGCTCGACGCCGACAGCGCCGGGCAGGAGGCGATGCTGCGAGCGTCGGTGCTCGCCGAGCGGCGCAGGCTCGTGCTGCGAGTGGTGGAGCTCCCGGCGGGGAGCGATCCGGCAGACCTCGTGCAGCGCGACGGAGCCGAGGGGATGCGCGCGCTCGTGGAGCGCTCGGTGCCATTCGTGCGCTTCCGCGTCGACCGCGTGCTCGCGCAGGGCGACAGCTCAAGCGCGGAGGGGCGCGACAGCATGATCGACGCGCTGCGGCCGGTGTTCGCCACGCTCGCGCCCAGCGCCATGCGGATGGAGCTCGTGCGCCTGGTGTCCGAGCGGCTCGAGCTGGAGAGGAGCCTCGCCGAGCGGGTGCTCGCCGCCGGGCCAGGTACCGGGCTTGGTGGTGGTCGTGGTGCGAGTGGCGGCGCGCGCGGCGGTCGCGGCGACGAGGCGCGTGAGGGGGGTGCGAGGGAGCGCGGCGGGAGAGGGACCGACGCAGGGAACGTGCGGGGCGCTGGGTCTTTCGCTGCACGCGGCGCGCCCACCGAGAGGGCGTTTCTGGCGCTGTGCATCGCGAGTCCGGGCGCGGGCGCGCAGGCGCTCGCGGAGCTGGATGTCGCCGAGAGCTTCACAAGCGACGTGGTGCGCCGAGCTGCGCAGCACCTTCGCGCGCACCTCACAGATCCGCAGAGCGGGCTTGGAGGCGACGACCCGGAGCTGAGCGCGCTGATCGCGCAGCTGGTGGTGCAAGCGGGCGGCGAAGCGCGCGGCGCGGAGATGCTCGAGGTGCAGCGCCTGCAGCTGGAGCTCGCGCGCATGGAGCGCCAGATCCGGCGCACGCGCGCGGGGCGGCCGGGCGAGGTGAGCGAGCTCGCGCGCCGACGCAGCGAGGTCAAACGCGATTTCGAGCGCGCGTACGCGCGAGTGTTGGAGGAGACGGGGGAGAGGCAGGGCTGAGGAGGTCGGCCGTCGGCGCGCGGTCGGGTGGTCGCGCGGCGAGGGTAGGTGGTGCGTTGGACCGGCTGTGAGGAGCCGGCGAGACGGCTTATTAGCGGCACTCTGGGGGGCGAACAGACGTTCGATTTTTCCGTCTGAAGCGGTGAAGATAATGCCAGCATGGATCGTGAATCTCTCCGACTTTTGCTAGCGCAGGGGTTATCGCTGGCAGAGATTGCCAAGCGCTTCGAACGACACGAATCGACCATCGCGTATTGGGTGCAGAAACACCGGCTCGAGGCGGTCAATCGCGAGAAGCACGCTGCGCGCGGCGGGCTGGCACGCGAGGACCTCGAGCCGTTGGTGGCGGCGGGGATGTCGATCGCACAGATCGCGGACGTAACCGCAAGAAGCAAGGCCACGATCCGCCACTGGCTCCGGCGGTATGCACTTGAGACGAACGCCGCAGTGGGTAGGCGCCGCTCCAGGGAGGCTCGGCAGGCGCTTGAAGGTGGGGCCGACAGTACGGTGATGCGCTGTCGGCACCACGGCGAGACGTCCTTCGTCCTCGACAAACGGGGCTACTTCCGATGCAGGCGATGCCGCTCCGAGGCGGTGAGTCGTCGGCGGCGGAGGGCCAAGCGAGTTCTCGTGCAGGAAGCGGGCGGTGCGTGCCGAGTCTGCGGCTATGACCGCGACGTCGAGCCCTGCAGTTTCATCACCTCGATCCATCGCTGAAGCGGCTCGAAATCAACGCACGCGGCGCCGGCGTTGCAATTGCCAAGCTCCGAGCTGAGGCGCGCAAGTGTGTGCTGCTCTGCAGCAACTGTCATGCCGAGGTAGAGGCCGGCCTGATCACGTTGCCGGCCGTGAATGCCTCGCCATAGAATGTCGGCCAGCCTGCCTCGTCCATCCGGGGTTGTGCGATCCGGGGTAGCTCAACTGGCAGATGCGCTCGGCTGTTAACCGAGAGGTTGTGGGTTCGAGTCCCACCCCCGGAGCTTCATTCTGAGCTTTCGAGCGCCGTTGGCTGTGCCACCCGACGCGCCCGTCGCTCGCCCCGAGCCGGGTCACCCAGCTCCTCGATGAGACCGGCTGCGAGCGCCCCCGAATCGTGCTCGCGCGCCCATCGCGCCATCTCTCGCGCGCGCTCGCGAATCGAGGGCTCCTCGATCGCCCGCATCACCGCCAGGCGCAGCACGCGCGGCGATAGGAACCGCCGCGGCACGCGTACGCCCGCGCCGGCCCAGTCCACGCGCGATGCGTTCTCGTTCATGTCTCCCACCGCCGGGCATGCGACCACGGCTGCCCCGCTCGCCAGCGCGCGAACGAGCGTGCCGTGGCCCGCGTGGCACACCACCACGTCGCACTGTGGCATGACGCTCGAGTAGCGCACCCACTCAACGACCTTCGCGTTGTCCGGCACAGACAGCGCGCGCGATGGCAGGCGCCGGTTCCACGTCGCGAGCACGCGCACCGGCGCATCTGCCAGGCCCTCCAGCGCCGCTTGCAGCATGTGATGGTCGGGGTCCTGGGCGGTGGACGGGGCGACCAGGACGAGCGGCTCGTCGCCGCCGGGCGGAGCTACGTCGCTCGAGGGCGGCTCCCACATCAGCGGGCCGACGACGTGCGCGTGCGCCGGCCAG
>DASZFR010000202.1:0-18236 GCA_035939635.1 Solirubrobacteraceae bacterium | reverse complement strand
CTCAGCGGCTTGAGACATTCGCCGTTTGAGCCCGCGGTCACGTCGTGCAGGCCGCTGCTACCGATGTGTTCATAGAGTGTGCGCGCCGGGTATTCGACGCCGCCCGCGCCGCCGGCGAGCGCGAACACCGAGGCAATCATCGGGGAGGCGACGCTCGTTCCGCCGAGCACGGCCCAGCCCTTTTCTTCGGCTTTGGAGCCCGACCAGCCGGTGGTGTCATAGACGTTGACGCCCGTCAGCGGATCGGCGTCTGCGGCGACGTCGGCCACCGCGCGGTTGCCCGAGCACCCGATCGCGGCCCATCCGGCCACGCTGGACTGCCACGTGGGCGCGCTGAAGAACGGGCTGCAGCCACCGCCGCCCGCGCCGTAACCGGTCTTGACTCCTTCTTCTTCGCCACCGTCGTTCCACACGTTCTCGCCTTCCCATTTGCCAGCCGTCTGTGCCAGGCGCGTGCCGCCGACGGCGACCACGTGCGGCGAGCTGGCGGGGTAGTCGGCTTCGCCTTCGCTTTCGATCAGCCAGTTGTCGTAGCCGTAGTCGCCCGCGGACGCGGTGATGACGATGTGGGGGTGATTGAAGGCGGGGCTGTCGGATGCCGGCTCGCCGCCGCCCCACGAGTTGGTGATCTCGGTGGCTCCGTGGCTTGCCGCGGTTTCCTCGGCTTCGAACAGGTTTTCGTCCGAGTTCGACGCGGCCTCGATCAAGAGGATGTGGCACGACGGACAGACCGAGTGCACGGTCTCCACGTCGGTGGCGATCTCCAGCGCCCAGCCTTTTTCGACGCTCGGCAGAGGCGAGGCTTTACCGGCTTGGTTGAGCTTCTTGAAGCAGCCTTCTTTTTCCGTACAGGGGGGCAGCCCGAACTGGCTGCTGAAGTGCGCGAGATCGGCTTCCGCGGTGGGGTCGTCGTACGCGTCGACGATGGCGATCGTCTGAGTCGCCGCGGGTTCGGGCGTCCCGCTCACGCCGTAGGCGCTGCGCAGGTAGGAGGGCGTGAGGGGCGCCAAGGGATTGGGGTTTTCGATCACTTCCGGGCTCGGAGCCGCCGCCGGCGCAGCGCCGAGGCGCGAGGCGCGCAGCCGGCGGGCGCCGGGCAGCGAGCGTCCGGGCCGGGGCACGAGTCCGAGCGCGAGGCACGCCGAGCGGCCGGGCGCGGGCACGCCGCACAACCGGACGGCCTGAACGTCACTCGGCGACAGCGCCGGCTGGGTCGCCGCCGGCGCCGCAGCGGCGCACGCCAGCGCGCCCGCCGCCGCGAGCACGCAAATCACGACCGCTTTGCGGATGCTGTAAGCCATCGCTCCTGCGGTTCTGACTCGGCGTGCGGGCGCGCGATCTTGAGCGCGACGAGGCGCTGCAAACGGACGGTCGCCTCACGGAATCGTCACGAGCGCTTCACCGCTCGGTCACGTCCGGCGCGCGGTGGACCTGGCACCGTGCACCCTGCTGCTGTTGGTCGATGCCGCGCCTGGGGAAACCCGGAGCGAGACGCAGCGGTTCCCGCAACGGACATCGCGGGACGCCAAGCAGAGCGCGACACCGGGGCGGGAAGGGAATCCCGCCCCGTTCGTCATTACGCTGACAGTGTGTCGTTGCTCGGATTGCTGCTCGCGCGCGAGGCGCCGTCGAAGCGCTCAGGGGTGATCACGGCCGTCGTCGCCGTGGCCCTGTGCACGCTGATCATTTATCCGCTCAAGCAGGCCGCGCCCGTGGTGTCGCTGTCGGTCGTGTACCTGCCGGCGGTGCTCGTCGTGTCGCTGACGTGGGGCATGTGGCTGGGGGTGGCGACCTCGGTGGTGAGCGCCCTCGCGTTCAACTTCTTTCACCTGCCACCTGTTGGCAAGCTGACGATCGAAGACTCGAGCAACTGGGTGGCACTGGTTGCGTTTGTGGTGGTGGCGCTGATCTCGAGCTCGGTCGCCGAGATCACGCGTGCGCGCGCACGCGACGCGGAGGAACGCCGCGTGGAGGCCGATCTCGCAGCCGAGATGGCGCGGCTTTTGCTTCGCGGCGGCTCACTGGCAGAGGACTTGCCCACCGCTGCGGCGCGCCTGGCACAAGCGCTCCGCCTGAACTCCGCGGCGATCGAGATGCAAGCGGTGGAAGGCGACGAGCGCACGATCGCGTTCCCGCTGCGCGAGGGCACCCGCCGGCTGGGCACTCTGCTCGTCGGCGCAGACACGCCGGAGGGCACGCTGCGCAGGCTGCAGGAGCGGATCGTTCCGTCGCTGGAGTCCCTGCTGAGCGCGGGACTGGAGCGCGAGGGCCTGCTCGGAGGTGTGGTGGAGACCGCGGCGCTTCGCCGCGCGGACACGGTCAAGACGGCATTGCTCCGCGCCGTGTCACACGACTTGCGCTCGCCGCTCACCGCGATCGCGGCCGCGGGCGACGCGATCGGCTCGCCCGGCATCTCCCCGCAGGAGCGCGAGGAGCTCGCCGCCGTGATCCAGGAGGAGGCGCGGCGGCTGTCGCGGCTCGTCGACAACCTGCTCGATCTGTCACGCCTGGAAGCAGGTGCGGCCGGGCCGCGCCGCGAGTGGACATCCGTGGACGACCTGATCCGCGGCGCGGTAGGAGAACTCGCGCCCAACGAGCGCGAGTTCTCTCTGTCGATCGATCGCGACCTGCCGCTGGTGAGGCTCGACCCCGCCCAGATGGAGCGGGCGTTTGTGAACGTGCTCGAGAACGCCCGCCGACACAGCGGGGGCCACCCGGTCTCGGTGCGGGCGCGCGCGGTGCGGAGCCTCGCGCGCGGCGGGCGTGCGGCGGGAGGCGAGGGCGACGGAAGCGAATCCTCGGCGCAGCCACCCGACGGAGCGCAGGCCGAGCAGCCCAGGACCGCGGGCGACCGCGTAATCGTGAGGATCGTCGACCGCGGGCCGGGTATCCCGCCGGCCCAGCTTGAACGGGTCTTCGAGCCGTTTTTCCGGGCCGGAACCGCCGCCGGCGGCCACCGCGGGTCCGGCCTGGGGCTGGCGATCGCGCGGGGCTTCACCGAGGCCAACTCCGGCACGCTGCGTGTGGAGTCGCTGCCGGGCCAGGGCGCCACGTTTGTGTTTGAGCTGCCGCTGGAGCGCAGCTCGGAGGTCGAGCGTCGCGCCGAGCCGGCGGCGAGCAGGCCCGCGGCGCAAACGGCGTCGGAGTGAGTTCGTCTGCAACAGCGCGCGCCGCGCGCCCGCGGGTGCTCGTGGTAGACGACGAGCCGCAGATCGTGCGCGCGCTCAAAGTCGTGCTGCGCGAGGCGGGCTTTGAGGCCGTCGTCGCGGAAACCGCCGCCGCTGGGCTTGACGCGGCCGCGGTGCGTCCGCCCGAGGCGGCGATCATCGACCTCGTGCTGCCGGACGGCGACGGAGTCGAGGTTACGCGCAAGCTGCGCGAGTGGAGCGAGATGCCGATCCTCGTCCTGTCGGCAATCGGGGAGGAGGAGCAGAAGGTGCTGGCGCTCGACGCCGGCGCCGACGATTACATCACCAAGCCCTTCGGCACGCGCGAGCTCGTCGCGCGCCTGCAGGCCGCGCTGCGCCGCGCGGGACGGGGCGAGGGCGAGCCGAACATCGAGGCCGACGGCCTCGAGATCGACCTGGCCGCTCACGTGGTGCTGCGCGACGGCGAGCAGGTGCATCTGACCCCGATCGAGTTCGAGCTGCTGCGCGCGCTGGCGCGAAACCGCGGCCGGCTGATGACACACCGCAAGCTGTTGCAGGAGGTGTGGGGGCCGCAATACGTGGATGACATCCAGCCGCTGCGCACGCACATCGCACGGCTGCGGGCCAAGATCGAGCCGGACGCTCCGGACACGCCGCGCTACATCGTCACCGACCCCGGCGTCGGCTACCGCTTCGCCGCCTGACGGCGTAACGAAATCGTTATAGGCCGGGCGCGATTCGTTACACGCGCGTCATGCGAGCGCTACCAGAGTGGCGCGCATGGACGCAGTGGCGATCGTAATCGGAATCGCGATGTTCGTGATCCTGCTGGCGACAATCAGCGGGATCGAGCGCATATGAGCGTGCCGCCCAGCGCGTTCATTGGACACCTGAGCGGCGCCGACTTCTTCGGCCTGGTCGTGTCGGTGCTCGTGATCGCGTACCTCTTCTACGCGCTGATCCGCGGAGAGAAGCTCTAGCTCGGTGACGTTTACGGGGTGGACGACGATCGTCGTGTTCGCGGTCATTCTGACCGTGCTGGCGTATCCGCTGGGCAACTACATGGCGCGCGTTTACACCGGCCAGCGCGTCTTTCTCACGCCGATCTTTGCCGGACCCGAACGCTTCCTCTACCGGCTGCTGCGCGTCGATGCCGACCGGCCCCAGGACTGGAAAGCCTACGCGCGCAGCCTCATCGTCTTCTCGCTCGCCGGCTGGCTGCTGCTGTACGTCATCCTGCGCACGCAGACGCTGTGGAACTTCACCGGGCTCAACCCGGAGCACTACAAATCCGGAGCCTGGAACCTGACGTTCAACACGGTGTCGTCGTTCATGACGAACACCAACTGGCAGTACTACAGCGGCGAGACCACGCTGTCCTACTTCAGCCAGATGGCCGGCCTCACCGTGCAGAACTGGCTCTCGGCGGGCGTGGGCATCGTCGTCGCGATCGCGCTGATACGAGGCATCGTCGGGCGCAGCGGCAAGAGCATCGGCAACTTCTGGCAGGACCTCGTGCGCACGATCCTGTACGTGCTCGGGCCGATCGCGTTCATCAGCGCAATCGTGCTCATGTCCCAGGGCGTGATCCAGAACTTCTCGCACTACCTGGAAGCGCACACCATCACAGGGCTCACGCAGTCGATCGCGATGGGGCCGGCCGCCTCGCAGGAGGCGATCAAGATGCTCGGCACCAACGGCGGCGGCTTCTTCAACACCAACTCGGCGCACCCGTTCGAGAATCCGACCGCATTCACCAACTTCTACGAGATGCTGATCGTGCTGATCATCCCGGCCGCGCTGATCTTCGCCTACGGGCGCATGACCGGCAACCGCCGCCAGGGCTACGCGATCTACGGCGTGGTGATGTTCATGTTCGTCAGCGCGGTCGCCGTCGCTTACATCGCTGAGGCGCACGGCTCGCCGGCGCAGCACGCGGCCGGGTTGCACACCCACGTCTTCAACGGCTCCACAGGCGGCAACCTCGAAGGCAAGGAGCAGCGCTTCGGCGTGGCCGGCTCGGCGCTGTTCGACACGGTCACCACCGTGACCTCGTGCGGCGCTGTCAACAGCGCGATCGAGTCCTTCACGGGCATCGGCGGCGCTGTGCCGTTCGCCAACCTGTCCGCCAGCGAGGTGATCTTCGGCGGCGTCGGCACCGGGCTGTACTCGATTCTCTTGTACGTGCTGCTGGCCGTGTTCATCGGCGGCCTGATGGTGGGGCGCACGCCGGAGTGGCTGGGCAAGAAGATCGAGGCGAGAGAGATCAAGCTCGCCGGGCTTGGCGTGCTGATCACGCCGCTGGCGGCGCTGTTCTGCACGGCCCTGGCAACGGCCAGCACCGGGGGGCGCAAATCGATCTCCGAAGTGGCGCTGTCCAAGGCCGGGGGTAACACGCCGCAAGGCTTCTCCGAGACGTTCTACGCGTACCTGTCGCAGGCCAACAACAACGGCTCCGCGTTCGCCGGCTACACCGGCTACATCCAGCCCAACGCGGGCAACGCGGGCGCACACGGCATCACGTTTGCCGACCTGCTCGGCGGTTTCGACATGGTGTTCGCGCGCTACGCGCCGATCCTGTTCGCGCTTGCCGTCGCGGGGGCGCTCGCGGGCAAGCGCTTCACGCCTCCCGGCCTGGGCACGATGCGCACCGACAACGCCACGTTTGCGGTGCTGCTGATCGGCGTGATCGTGCTCGTCGGCGCGCTCACCTTCTTCCCCGCCCTGCTGCTCGGACCCATCGTCCAGGGCCTGACCACGCACCTGTACTGACATGCGCAAGGACATAACCACCTCCGCGATCGGCATCGTCGTCCTCACACTGCTCTTGGGCGTCGTGTACCCGCTCGTGGTCACCGGCCTGGGCCAGGGCTTGTTCCCCGGTAACGCCAACGGCCAGAAGGTCTACGTGCACGGCAAGCTCGTCGGGTCGAAGATCATCGGCCAGAACTTCGGCACGCCGGTGCTCGAAAAGAACGGCAAGCCCAAGGAAGTCAAAGGCGCGATCGTCACCGAAGCCGACCCGCGCTACTTCCAGACGCGCCCCTCGGCGACCGAAGGCGGCGCCGACAACGCCGCGGCGAGCACGTTCTCCAACAAAGGGCCGAACAGCGTCAAGACCAAGGAAGCCGACGAAGAAAACGTCAAGTCCTATCTGGAACTGAACAAGCCGTATGACCCGGGCCTCAGCGCGGCAACGATCCCGGTCGACGCGGTTAACACGTCCGCCTCCGGCATCGACCCCGAAATCTCGCAGGCCAACGCGCGCATCCAGGCTTTCCGCATAGCGGCGGTGCGCCACCTCGCGCTGAGCTCCGTCGACGGGCTGATCTCCAAGTACACAGACGCGCGCGGGCTCGGCTTCTCCGGCGAGCCCGGCGTCAATGTGCTCGAACTGAACCTCGCGCTCGATCGCGGTGGAGCGACCGCCTGATGGCCGCGCCCGCTCCCAGCGCACCCGAGCGCGCGCCAGTGCCGGCGACGCACGAACGGCGGGCGGTCTCGCTGTTCCAGCGCGACATCGTGCAGCACGCCCTTGTCGACAGCCTCAAGAAGCTCGACCCGCGGGTGCAGATCCACAACCCGGTGATGTTCGTAGTGGAGATCGGCTCGGTGATCACCACGGTGACGTGGCTGATCCAGGTTTTTGGCGGCAAACCGCTCGGCGGTGGACACGAGCCCGCTTGGTACACGTTCGTGATCTCGTTCTGGCTGTGGCTCACCGTGATCTTCGCGAACATGGCCGAGGCGTTCGCCGAGGGCCGCGGCCGCGCCCAGGCCGACACGCTGCGCGCGATGCGCAAGGAGACGGTCGCCACGATGCGCGACGGGAGTACGAGGCCTGCGTCGGAGCTGACCCGCGGCGACGTGGTCGTTGTCAAGACTGGCGAGCTGATCCCCGGCGACGGCACGGTGATCGAGGGGATCGCCACCGTGGACGAGTCGGCGATCACCGGCGAGTCCGCGCCGGTCATCCGCGAGTCCGGCGGCGACCGCAGCGCGGTCACCGGCGGCACGCGCGTGACCTCGGATGAAATCGTGGTCGAAATCACGCAGGAGCCCGGGAAATCGTTTTTGGACCGCATGATCGTGCTGGTCGAGGGCGCCGAGCGGCGCAAGACGCCGAACGAGATCGCGCTCAACATCCTGCTGGCCGCGCTGACTTTGATCTTCATGATCGTCGTGGCCACGCTGAGGCCGTTCGGACTGTTCGCGAGCACGGCGATCTCCGAGACCACGCTGATCGCGCTGCTGGTAGCGCTGATTCCGACCACGATCGGCGCGCTGCTCAGTGCGATCGGCATCGCCGGGATAGACCGTCTCGTGCGCCGCAACGTGCTCGCGCTGTCCGGCCGCGCAGTGGAGGCGTCGGGCGACGTCGACGTGCTGTTGCTGGACAAGACCGGCACGATCACGATAGGCAACCGCCTGGCGTCCGAATTCATCCCGATGCCGGGCGTGCCCGAGGCCGAGCTCGCCGAAGCTGCGCAGCTCTCCTCGCTGGCCGACGAGACGCCCGAGGGGCGTTCGATCGTGGTGCTGGCCAAGCAGTACGGAATCCGCGAGCACGACATGGCCACGACGCACGCGCAGTTCGTGCCGTTCACCGCGCAGACGCGCATGAGCGGCGTCGATCTCGACGGCCAGCAGCTGCGCAAGGGAGCCGGCGACGCGATCATCAGCCTTGTGCGCAGCGAGGGGGGCTCGCCGCCGCCAGAGCTCGAGCAGCAGCTCGACCGCATCGGCCGCGAGGGCGGCACGCCGCTGGCGGTGTCGCGCAACAGCCAGGTGCTCGGGGTGATCTACCTCAAGGACACGATCAAGGAAGGGATGAGCGTTCGCTTCGACCACCTGCGTGCGATGGGCATCAAAACCATCATGGTCACGGGCGACAACCGCCTCACGGCCGCGAAGATCGCCGAGGAGTCCGGCGTCGACGACTTCCTCGCCGAAGCCACGCCCGAGGCCAAGCTCGAGCTGATCCGCGAACAGCAGAACGACGGGCGCCTGGTGGCGATGACCGGCGACGGCACAAACGACGCCCCCGCGCTCGCGCAGGCGGATGTGGGCGTTGCGATGAACACCGGCACCCAGGCCGCGCGCGAGGCCGGGAACATGGTCGACCTCGATTCCAACCCCACGAAGCTCATCGAGATCGTCGAGGTCGGCAAGCAGCTGCTGATCACGCGCGGCGCGCTCACCACGTTCTCGATCGCCAACGACGTCGCGAAGTACTTCGCGATCCTGCCCGCCGTGTTCATCTCGACCTACGCCACGTCCGTGAACGGCAAAGGCCCGCTGCACGTGCTCAACGTGATGGGCCTCGGCACGCCGCGCTCGGCGATCGTGTCGGCGATCATCTTCAACGCGCTCATCATCCCGCTGCTGATTCCTCTGTCGCTGCGGGGGGTCCGGTACCGCCCGATCGGTGCCAGCGCGCTGTTGCGGCGCAACCTGTGGATCTACGGATTGGGCGGCATCATCGCGCCGTTCGTCGGGATCAAGCTGATCGACCTGATCGTGCACAACCTGTTTGGGGGGTAGCACGGCCGGAGGCTCGAGCTCGGCGCACGCGACCCGCAGGCGCGTGCTCGTGTGCGACGACGAGCCGCAGATCGTTAGAGCCGTGCGCGTGATACTTCACGAGGGCGGCTACGACGTCAGCGACGCGGCGACCCTCGCGCAGGCCCTGGATGTCGCGGCCAGCGAACCGCCCGATGCGGCCATCGTCGATCTGATCCTGCCCGACGGCAACGGGATCGAGCTGTGCCGCGAGTTTCGCTCCTGGAGCGCGATGCCGATCGTCGTGCTGTCGGCGCTCGACGAGGAGGACCAGAAGGTGCTCGCGCTTGAGGCGGGCGCAGACGACTATCTCACGAAGCCCTTCTCCGCGCGCGAGCTGCTCGCCCGCCTGGACGCGCTCTTCCGCCGCGTCGCCGGCAGCGACGACGAGCAGGCGATCCTGCGCATCGAGGGGATCGAGATCAACTTCCCCGCCCACACCGTGCGCCGTGAAGGCGAAGAGGTGCGCCTCACACCGACCGAGTTCAAGCTGCTTTCCACGCTCGCGCGCAACCGTGGCCGTCTGATGACCAGCGGCGCCCTGCTGAGCGAGGTGTGGGGCGGCGGATCGGCAGACGACACGACGCTGCTGCGCACGCACATCGCCAACTTGCGCCACAAGATCGAGCCAATCGACGGCGCGAGGCAGCCGCTGATCCGGACCGAGCCCGGGGTGGGCTACCGCTTTGGCGCTTGAGCCGCCCGGCGCAGCGCGCGTGTCGCGGCGGCTCGCGGTTTTGGTCTTGACGAAATCGTTGCGCGCACCGTCCCAATCGTTACGCGGTGCCCACGCCGGCGGTCGAATCCTGGAGTGTGGAGCGATACGCAGATGCGCGCGAAGGTGTGATCGATGTCGTTGTTGTATGAGGATTCACCCCCATCTCCGAGCTCGTCGACGGCGCTCGCGCCGGCGCCGCGGGCAGGCGCAGAACCTGGCGAGCGTGCCCGGCCGTCGCCTTCGGCGCCGCCCGCGCGCCGGGGGCGGGGTCTGTGCATCACGAGCTGGACGTGCGCCAGATGCGGCCTCGTCTCCTACAGCTTCGCTGCGGCGGCGGTGCACGTCGATTGGCATCACTTCAACGATCCACCCCCGCCGCGCCGCGACGGCTTGGTCGGCGCCCCACCCGGCGCCGCGCAGACAACTCGTGAAGCCGCACCGGCGGACACAGCCAAGCGCGTGCGGCGGGAACTGCTGTGGTGAGCTCGCAGCTGCGGCTCGACGAGCTCAGGTTCGCCGGCGAGGTCGCGTCCGGCGGCTGCTAGAGCTCTACGCGGCGCACAGCTAGCGCGGCGTAGCTGCGCTTTGCGTGCGGCAGCGGCAGCGGCTGCGCCGCCGCCGCAGCTGCCGGGGCGCCCGGCGCCCAGCCGAGCGCGACCGCGGGTTTAGCACGCCGACGTTGGTCGTCTTCCTCATGGGTCTCGTGGTGATCTTTGCCGTACTCACGTTCTTGTGCGTGCTCGTGCTGGCTCCTTTCGCACAGGCGCTCAGCCCGCATCTGCTCGACTGAGTCGCCGCGTTCGCCCGGTATCGTGTGGCGCGGTGAGCCGGGAAGACTGGTCGGCGCAGTCTCGCGACCCGACCCGAATGCGCAGCCACCGCCCGTCCCTGAGCCTTGCCCGCCGGCGCGACACGCCCGCCAGCCCATGAAAGCGCGCATGCCCAAGCTGGCCGCCTGGCGGCTGGAAACCTTGCGGACCAACCTCTGGCTGGTGCCCGCGGCGCTGATCGCGCTCGCGGTCGCGCTGTTCGTCGGCACGCATCTGCTCGACCGCGCCGCGTACAACGGGTCGCTGCATCTGCCTTCGTTCGTCAACGCCGGCAGCGCCGATGCGGCGCGCACGATCCTGACGACGATCGCGGCCGCCGTGATCACGGTGGTGACGCTCGTTTTCTCGATCACGATCGTGACGCTCACGCTCGCCTCGACTCAGTTCGGACCGCGCATGCTGCGCAACTTCATTCGCGACCGCATCACGCAGCTCACGCTGGGGGCCTTCGTCGCGACGTTCGTCTACGCCGTGCTCGTGCTCATCTCCGTGGGGCCATCCAGCCACGGCGAATTCGTCCCGCACCTGTCCACGACCGTGACCATGGCGCTCGTGCTCGTCGACGTCGCGGTGCTGGTTTTGTTCATCGACCACATCGCCAAGTCGATCCAGCTGCCACAGGTGATCGCCAGCATCGCGGCCGACCTCACGCGCGCAATCGCCGGCGACCCCGGGCTTTCGCGCTTGCGTGCCAAGTCGGGTCCGTCGCTGGCGGAGACGCTGCGCAGGCTCAAGGAGGACAGCGGCGTCGTGCGCGCGCCGCGCAGCGGCTATCTGCAGTTCGTGCGCATCGATGCCTTGGTCGCTGTCGCGACGCAGAGCCGCGCGGTGATCCGACTGCTTCATCGTCCTGGCCACTTCGTCTCCGAGGGCCAGCCGCTGGCCGAGGTCTGGCCGGCTTCCGCCGCCCGGCAGGTTGCGCGCGGGCTCGGCGGCGCGCACGCGACGGGTCCGTTTCGAACGCTGACCCAGGACCTTTCTTTCGCGGTGGACCAGCTCGTCGAGATCGCGATCCGCGCGCTGTCGCCGGCGGTCAACGACACCTTTACCGCGATCGCTTGCATCGACTGGCTCGGCGACGGGCTGTGCCAGGTGGCCGAACGCTGGCACCCAGACCCGGTGCACCGAGACAGCGCCGGCAGCCTGCGTGTGATCGCGGTCACGATCGGATTCAACCGACTGGTCGAGCGCGCCTACGAGAAGATCCGCCAGGCCGGACGCGGCATGCCGGCGATCATGATCCGCCAGCTCGATGCGCTCGCGAAGGTCTTCGACTACGCGACGTCGCCGGCGCAGCACGACGTGTTGCTCGCGCAGGCGGACATGATCTTGCGCTCGAGCGAAGAGTCCGTGCCCGAGGAATCCGACCGGGCCGACGTGCGTGCGCGATACGAGCGCGTGCTGCAAGTCGCCGAGCGTCGCATCGGTGAGCAGCGGGCGGCCCGGTAGCGGCTAGCCGGCGGCGCGATCGCGTCAAGACCGCGCCGTCTGTGAACCGCCTGCCCGGTGCACGACAATGGCGCCATGGCAGACGGACGCGGACACCTGAAGGTGTTCATAGGCATGGCGCCTGGCGTGGGCAAGACCTACCGCATGCTGCAGGAGGGTCGCGCCGAAGCAGAAAACGGCCGCGACGTCGTGGTCGGCTATCTGGAGCCGCACGGGCGCCAGGACACGATCGCCCAGGGCGAGGGCCTCGAGACGATCCCCCGTCGCGAGGTCGACTATCGCGGGCGCGTGCTGTCCGAGATGGACCTGCCGGCGCTGCTCGCGCGTAAACCCGAGCTCGCTCTGATCGACGAGCTCGCCCACACCAACGCGCCGGGCGTGGAGCACGAGAAGCGCTACGAGGACGTGCGCGACGTGCTCGACGCGGGGATCGACGTCTACTCGACCGTCAACGTGCAGCACCTCGAGAGCCTCAACGACCAGGTCAACCAGCTGACCGGCACGCGCGTGCGCGAGACGATCCCTGACGGGGTGCTCTCGGCGGCCGACGAGGTGGTGCTCGTCGACCTCACGCCTGAGGCGCTGATCAGCCGCCTGCAGGCCGGCAAAGTGTACCCGCGCGAGCGCGTGCCGGCGGCGCTGAACAACTTCTTCAAGATCGAGAACCTCGCGGCGCTGCGCGAGACCGCGCTGCGCCAGGTCGCAGAGGACGTCGAGGTCAAGCGCCTCGTGCGCGAGCCCAAGCCGGTCGTGCGCCGCGACGACGAGGGTCTGGCCGTCGCAGACGAAGCCGCGCCCCAGGCGATCCACGAGCGGCTGCTCGCGCTCGCGACGCTGTCGGACCAGTCAGAGCACGTGGTGCGGCGCGCGTGGCGCTCGGCCCAGCGCCTGGACGCCGACCTGGACGTGCTCGTGGTGAGGCCGCCGGGCCGCGACCCCAACGCCGAGGATCGCGCGCGCCTTGAGAACCTGCGCCGATTGACCTCGATGCTCGGCGCGCGGCTGCGCGTGGAGGAAGGCGAAGACGTCGCCGCGGTCCTGATCAAAGTAGCGCGCGAGCTGGGCACCACCTACGTGCTGCTGGGCAGCCCGCACAAGCGCCGCGGCCTTGCCCGGCTGGCGGGGGCGGGCCGGGAGTCGCTGCTGATGCGGCTGCTGGACGGTTTGCCCGGAGTGGACGTTCGCATCGTGGCCGACCCCACCCTGCGCCGCGGCGCCGAGCCCGCTGACGGCCAGATCCCAGCAGCAGGAGCCGGCGCGGGGGATGACGAACACCACGCCAGTGGCGCCCCCGGCGCGGCTGAGTTTGCGCCGCGGGCCGACTGATCCAAAGTCCGCGCGGCGCGCCTGGCCGCGATCGGGCCGACGCCCCGCAACAACCAATTCTTATCTGCGCTTCAGGGAAACCTTCCTAACTCGTGCCTGTTAGATCATGACCATGACGATCCACACTCGCGCTTCGCGCCTCGCTGCCCTCGCTGTGGTGTGCGCCCTTGCCGCCGCCGGCGTGCTCTTCGCGCGCGCCTCGAGCGCCGCAGCCCGGGTACCGGTGGCGCACGCGGCATCCCGCTACCTGGTCGGAATCGGCGACGAGCAGACAGAGATGTTCGTCAGCCCGCTGTGGGAGCAGCTGCACACGAGGATCGCGCGCTACATCGCGCCATATGACGCGGTGGCCCACCGCGACTCGCTCGCCACCGCCACCGCCTGGATCAAGTCCGCCGAAGAAGCGCACCTGCAGATCCTGGTCGCCTTCTACCACTCAGAGCACACGCCCACGGTCCTGCCCAGCGTTGCGCTGTATCGCCACGACGTGCAGAAATTCCTCAAGCGCTTCCCGCACGTCCGCCAGTACCAAGCGTGGGATGAGGCAAACCGCGGTCAGATCCCGCACTACCTCGCGAGTCCCTCGGCGACCACGACCGCCAAGTACTACCAGGCGCTAAAGCAGCTCTGCACGACCTGCACGGTGGTCGGCCTGGACGTGCTCGACCAGGCCAACACCGGCCCCACTCTGCAGTACATCGCCGAATTCAAGGGCGAGGTCGGAAAACTGCACACGGTGATGCCCAACGTCTGGGGGCTGCACGACTACTCCGACGTCAACCGCCTGGAAAGCTGGCGCACGCGCGAAGTCAGCCGCGCGATGCCGGGCGCGATCTGGCTGACCGAGACCGGCGGCATCGTTCAGTTCGGCGGCGGCTTTCCCAATCGCAACGGCTCGGGTCTGTCGCGCGCCGCGAAGGTGCTCAACTACACCTTCAACGTGGCGGGCTCGGTGTCGCAGATCAAACGGCTGTACATCTACAACTGGACCGGTGGGGTCAACTCGTCGCGCTTTGACGCCGGCCTCACCGACTCGCACTTCCGCCCGCGGCCGGGCTATGTGATCGTCTGCCGCCACCTGCACGGCGTCAAGTGCAACGTGAAGACGTCTAGCCACTGAGCGCCGGGGGCGGCTCGCCGCCGCGGTGGCGCACAGCCAGCGCGAGCGCGACCAGCCCGGCGCCGGCGGCGATCGGCACCAGCGTGCGCAGCGGGTAGGAGCCGAAGCCCTTGTGCAGCGCGTTGGCGTCGCCCGCGTGCAGGATGCTCACCAGGCCGCGGTGGTCGATGCCGAGCAGCGTGGGCGCGAGCGCCGCGAACAGAGCCCACGCCGCCAGCGCCAGCGCCGCCAGCGCGAGCTCGCGCCCGCCGGCGCGCAAGCGCGGGGTCGCGCGCAGCGCCAGCGCGAGCGCGGCGGCGCCCGCCACGAAAAACGGCCAGATCGCGCCCCAGCCGCGCCCCGCGCCGAAGGCCGACGCGACCGTGGGCTGGAAGAAGCCCTCGCGCAGCAGCCGCGCCCACACCACCGTCTCTGTCTCATAGCCCACGAGAGGGTGCGTGATCGTGGCGATCACCGCCACCGCGATCGAGGCGCCGGCGAGCGCGATCGTCGGCCCCGGCGCGCGCCGCAGGGCGAGCGCGACCGGAAAGCCCAGGAAGGGCACGAGCGTGATCAAAAAGCGCGGCCCCATCGAGCCGCCGCCATAGGGCAGGTAGTAGCCGGAGTTGTAGCCCAGGTAGCACACGCACACGCCCAGGACCGTGAGCGCCTCGGCGCGGTTGCCCTGGCGGTAGAGCAGCACCGTGCCGAACGCGCCGGCGGCCAGCAGCGGGCACAGCGTGAGCAGCCCGCGCGAGTCGAACAGCAGCGTCGCCAGCACGCCGAGGCTCGGCGCGGAGATGCCGAAGAAGCCGTGCTGCTGCTGAGGGATGTTGGAGTAGGCCAGATGCGTCCAGGAGCCAAACGCGGCGTGGTTGTAGAGCAGCAGCGGCACGATCCCCACCACGCCGCCCGCCACGTAGGCGCCGGCTCGCGCGGCGAGCTTGGCCGGGGTGCGCGTGTCGGCGCGGCTGAGCAGGTACAGCCCGAGCACGACCGCGAGAAACGCCAGCGGGTACTCGGAGGTGATCGCGTAGCCCATGATCACGCCGGCGAGCGCGAGCAGCGCCGCGCGCGGCGGCCCCGCGCGCTCGCGCAGCAGCAGCGCGAAGGCGCCGAAGCCCAGCGCCGCGCTGAACACGTGGCTGAACAAAAGCGTCGAGAACGGCAGCAGCATCGTGCCCAGCCCGAGCATCACCGCGGTCGCTGCACCGTAGCCAGGGGCAAAGCGATCGCCCACGCGCCATATCAGCAGCAGCAGCGCGACGGCGGGGAGCACGGTGCCCCACAGGCCCACGAAGTCGATCATCTCGTCTTCGCCGCGTAGCGCCTTTGAGGCCCGAGCCACGGCCGGCGCGTGCACGGCCTCGAGCACCTCGTAGTAGCCCAGCGAGTACATCGCCAGCCCGGGCGCGCGCGCGGAGTAATAGTGCCGCTTGTAGTAGGCCTTGTCTTTGGTCGGATAGGGCCCGCCGTCGATGGTGGTGCGGCCAGAGTCCAGCGCTTGAATGAGGTCGTAGTGCGAGCTCTGGTTGTCTGACCAGCTCTGGATCATCGTCGCCGACGCGACGCCCACGAGCAGGATCGCCCACAGCGCCGCGCGGCGGCGCGCGGCTCGCGGGCGCGGCGCGGCGGGAACGCGAGCGGCGCCGGGCGGGCGCGCGCTGGGCGTCGCGGGAGCTTGCGCGCGCGAGGCGCCCATCGCCTATGAATGCAGGGCCTTGGGCCCCGGTCCGATCACATAGATCACGAGCGAGCCCACGCGCCGGCGCGCCACCCCCAGCCCCGCGATCGGTTTGGCCGCCGCCGCCGCCACGTCGCGCGGCTCGGGATAGGCGTAGCCGACGATGCCCGGCAGCTTTGGCAGCTTCAGGTGCAGCACAACCGTCTTGATGCCCAGGTAGCGCAGCTTCTCCACGCTCGCCCGGTCGGGAAAGCCGCTCATGCCGCCGCGCAGGTCGTTGACAGCCGGGATGTTGAACGTGCTGTTGCCGACTGGAATCGGATAGAAGCCGTCGGTCGAGAAGTACTGCCAAACGCGATCGGCCGCGCCGTCCGTTGGCAGGTCCAGCAGCGGCGCGCGCAGTCCGACCTCCGCGCGGGCAGGCTGGGGGACCACCGGGTGCCCGAGGCGCCCTGCCCCTTCGGCCACCAGCGCGGCCGCCAACACGGCGCCGGTGAGCGCGGGCAGCATGCGCGGGCCGCCGCGCCGGCCCAGCCACTCAGACCACAGCTGCGCACCGGCGCCCGCGAGCAGCGCAAGGGACAGCGTCGCCATCGTGAACAGACGCCCGGGTACGCGCACGCCGTTCCAGCCGGGGGCGTAGTCGTACAGCAGGCGGTAGGGATAGCCGGCGCCGGTGAGGCCGAACCCGAGCGCGAGGATCGCGCACCCCGCCGCCCCCAGAGCCAGGCCGGTGCGCAGCCGCCGGGTGTAAAACGGCGCGGTCAGACCGCCCAGGGCGAGCAGCAGCAGCAGCCCTCCCGGAAAGAACACGCTCTCGTTCTTCGAATGCACGGTTTTTTCTCCGCGCAGGCCAGCGGTCACGCCGCCCCACACCCGGTTCGGCGCCGGGGCAGCGAGCAGCGCGGCGGGTCCGGCGGAGTAGGTTTTCACTTCCTTGATCGTTCTTTTGGCGGTCGGGTAGTCGTTGGCGATCTGCACATACGGGCGAGCCTCGTACGCGCCGACCGCCGCGACGATCGCCAAGCCCACGCAGCTCACGACGAGCATCCGCCGCCAGTCGACTCCGCCCGCGGCCGCCGCGAGCGAGCGCGCGCCGTCAGGCGTTCGCACCCGCCACCAGCGCCACGCGATCAGCAGCCCGAGCAGCGCGAGCAGGTACGTGTACTGCAGCCCCAACGTGAAACCGAGGCTCAGCTGCCACGCCGAGACCAGCCAGCCCGCGAGCACCAAGCCGCGGTGGTTGCGGCGGTAGCCGCGCAGCAGCAAAAACAGCGCAAGCGGGATGCCGCCCGAGGAGATCACATGCAGGTGGCCGGCCTCGGTCACGCGGTATGGCGCGTACGCGAACGCGGCCGCCGCGGCGGCCGCGCCGAGCGCGCGCAGGCCGAGCTCGCGCGCGAGCAGGTAGGCGCCAAAGAAACACAGCGCCCACGCGAACAGGAACAGCAGGTTGTAGCGAACGAGCGCCGCGACCGTGCCCGAGCCGAAGAACGCCGCGGGCCCGTAGCCAAGCAGCGAGTCCGAGAACGCGAGGCTGAGCGGATGCGGATAGAACGCGTTGGAATCAAAGATGTGCAGCGGGCTGTGCAGCATCGCGTGGCCGACCCACGCGATCTGCCACGCGGTGCGCACCGGATCGCCGAGGTCCGGGGCGATGCGGCTGGGCAGGTGCAGCACGAGCGGCCAGCTCGTGATCACGGCGAGCAGCACGCCGGTGAGCGCGGCCAGCAAGAGCTCGCGCCTGCCAAGCGAAGGCGATGCAGCCCAGCGCGGCGCGCGCCCGGCGTGTGCCGGGGCCGCCGGCCGCCCGTCGGCGGCGCTCGGACCGCCCGCGTCGGGCGGGCTCCCCGTGGCGGCCGGCGTACGGGCGCGCTCGCCCGGCAGCTCGGAAACCGAGGCAGCGTCAACCGAGGGGGGTCGCGTTCGCGGTGCGGTCACGGCAGCCAAACACCCGCCGCCGGTGTTTACAGGAGCGGCGTGGATCGCTGCAGCATACGGGAGGCGCCCGCGGCGCAAGCACAGCGTGCGCGAGCGGCGGCAGCGGGTGCGCTTTAAGGCAGACTGACGCCGATGCGAGTTCTGGTGCTGGGAGCGGGTGGCGTCGGCGCGGCCTTCGCCGCGATCGCGCAACGCCGCGACGCGTTCGAGCAGGTCGTGCTGGCCGACATGGCCGTCGAGCGCCTGCGCTCGGTGGTTGCGGGCCTCGGTGAACCCGGGCGCTTCTCGGCCGAGCGCGTGAACGCCTCAGACCAGGACGACGTTGCGCGGCTGATCGGGCGCGTGCGCCCCGACGCGATCCTCAACGCGGTTGACCCGCGCCTGAACGTGCCGATCTTCGACGCCGCATTCGACGCGAGGGTCACGTACGTGGACATGGCGATGACGCTGTCAAAGCGCGATCCCCAGCGGCCCTATG
>DASZFR010000201.1:0-2043 GCA_035939635.1 Solirubrobacteraceae bacterium | reverse complement strand
GAGCCGCGCGCAGCTCGCCGCCGCTACCGCCACTGCCAACGCAAGCCGCTACGACCGCTCGACCATCGAGCTCACGGTCATGGCGGGGGTGGCGAGCAGTTACTTCCAGACGCTCGAGCTCCGCGACCGGCTCGCAATCGCCGATTCCAACCTCGCCAACGCCAGCCAGGTGCTGCGCGGCCTCGAGCTCGAAGAGCGCGCCGGCATTGCCACCGCGCTCGACGTGGCGCAGCAGCAGACCGTGGTTGCCACCGTGAATGCATCGATTCCGCCGCTGCGCGAACAGCTCCGACAGACCCTCGACGCGCTCGCGATCCTCGTCGGCTCACCCCCCCAGGCCGTCGACGTCACGAGCGGAGGGCTCGATGCCCTGAGCCAGCCTCAAGTGAGGCCGGGGCTGCCGTCGGAGTTGCTCGCGCGGCGCCCGGATGTGGCCGCCGCCGAGGCGCAGCTGATGGCCGCCAACGCCAACATCGCCGCGGCGCGCGCCGCCTTCTTCCCGGCCATCAATCTCACCGCCGACGGCGGCTACGAGAGCCCGGCACTCGCGACCCTGCTCACTCCGGCGAGCCGCGTGTGGTCGCTCGGCGCGGGCCTCACGCAGCCGATCTTCCAGGGCGGCGCGCTGCTCGGGGGCTACTCGCTCGTCAAGGCGCAGTACCAGGAGCTGCTCGCCGACTATCACAAGGCGGTCATCTCGGCGCTCGCCAACGTTGAGGACGCGCTGGTCGCCGTGCAGGAGACCACCGAGCAGGTGAGCCGCCAGCAGCAGGCCACCGAGCAGGCCCGCCGCGCCTATCGCTTCGCCCAGACGCAGATGCACGCCGGCACCATCAACGTGCTCACGCTTCTCAACACGGAGACCACCTTGTTCACGGCCGAGGATGCCCTGGCGCAGGCGAAATACGCGCACCTGCAGTCGCTCGTATCGCTCTACCAGGCGCTCGGCGGCGGCTGGCAGCAGCAAGAGGAGCGGCTGTGAAGCTTGGACCCATCGCGCTCGAGTCCCGGCGGCAGCAGGCAACCGCGGGCGTCGCTGCCCTCGCGGTCGTGCTGGGCGCGTGGTACTGGCTGGTGCACTCGGGCTCCGCCCCACCCAAGGCGCCGCCGGCAGTGGCCGTGAACCTCGCGACCGTCGCGCGCGGCGACGTGCCCATGTACCTCGAGGGTCTCGGCACCGTGCAGGCCTTCTACACCGTCACCGTGACCGCGCGCGTCGACGGGCGCATCGACAAGGTCGCCTTCCGCGAGGGGCAGGACGTGAAGAAAGGCGCCCTGCTGGTGCAGATCGACCCGCGCCCCTACCAGGCTGCGCTCGGCGTCGCCGTCGCCACGCGCGACAAGGACCGCGCGCAGCTCGAGAACGCACGGCGCGACCTGGAGCGCTACGAGCTGCTCGCGCCCGAGGACCTGGCGAGCAAGCAGACCGTCGACACGCAGAAGGCGCTCATCGCGCAACTCGTCGCGCAGGTCAAGGGCGACGAGGCGGCGATCGACAACGCGCGCACCAACCTCGACTACGCCACCATCACCTCACCGATCGACGGGCGCACCGGCATCCGCCTGGTGGACCCGGGCAACAACGTGCACGCCACCGACACCACCGGCATGGTGGTGGTGACGCAGCTCGAGCCCATCTCGATCATCTTCAGCCTCCCCGAGGAGAGCTTTGGACAGCTCTCCGCGGCGCTCGCGCGTGGACCGGTCACGGCGGTCGCGCTGTCGCGCGACAACAAGGACGTGCTCGATCAGGGCACCGTGGCCCTCATCGACAACCAGATCGACCAGACCACCGGCACCCTGCGCGTGAAAGCGACGCTGCCCAACACGCAGCGCAAGCTCTGGCCGGGCGAATTCGTCAACGTGCGCATCGAGACGCAGCTGCGCCGCCAGGTGCTCACCGCTCCGGCGAGCGCGCTGCAACGCGGCCCGGACGGGACCTTCATCTACACGGTGCAGGCGGATTCCAGCGTAGCGGCGACTCCCGTCACCGCGAGCGAGCCGGTGGGCGATGTGATCGTGGTCGAGCAGGGCCTCACGGCC
>DASZFR010000200.1:0-8973 GCA_035939635.1 Solirubrobacteraceae bacterium | reverse complement strand
CCTGCAACAGCTCCGCCGACAGCGCGTTGCGGGTGTCTGGGTCGTTGAGCGTGACCGTCGCCACGCCGGCGTCGTCGAGCTCGTAGAGCACCTTCTCGGCGGCCATCTCGGCGCATCGTAACCACCAGCGCGCTCCGCGGGAAGTGGCAAGCCCTACTATCTACTTTTTCCGCGCCCGCGCGCGGCTTCGGGCGACGCGCTCGAGCGCGGCCACGGTGATCGTCAGCCGCCGTGGCGGCGGCGACACCGTGAGCGGGAAATCGATCGCGTAGACGTCACTGAGCGCGCTGTAGGAGAACCCTTCCGAGGAGAGCGAGATGTGCGTGCGCACCGGCACGCCTGCGCCGGTGACAAACACTTCCAGCAGCAGATTTTCGTCGGGCGCTTCGGCCGCCGGCAGCTCGCCGCCGCCGAAGGCGCCGCCGAGGATGCCACGTGTGGGCGGCGCGCGCGGCGTTTCCTGTTGCAACAGGCCCGAGGGGACCACGGTGCGGTATCCGGTGACCGGCAGTCCATCGACGGTGCCGGTGCCCAGCTCACGCACAGCGCGCGCTGCGCGCACCGCGGCGGCGAGCTTTGAAAACGATTCCGGTTCGCCGCTGGAGACGGAAGCCGGCTGTCCCGCGGACCCCAGGATCGTGCCGAGGCTGCGCCGGCCGAGATCCACCCACGGGCGCCCGCCGTCGCGCGCCGCGAGCGAGCGCTCGAGCACGTACGCGTGCCCTAGCGCCACCCGCAGCGTCAGCGTTTGCCCGAGCACCGTCAACTGGAATGCCCCGGCGGGCGGTGAGGTGGTCGCTTCGCCGCTGAAGCGAGAGTCGTACAGCAGCGCCAGAAAACGCTCGATCGCGTGCGGGACATGCGGCCCCGCGCTCGAGACCGCGGTTTGGACGCTGAAGCGCTCGCTTGATACGTGCGTCGCTTCCATCGCTTGGGCCGCGGCCAGCAGCTGCGCGGGCAGGCGCACCGGCGCGATCTGCTGCGGTGCCGCCGCCACGGGCGGTCCGGCAGCGTGTGCCGCAGGGGCGCCGCCGCCGAGCGCCGCCGCCGCACACGCGGCGAACGCGGCGGCCGGGAGCCGCGCTGCCGCCACTCGCGCCGGGTGGCGCGCACTTGGTAGCTGGTCCCGCGCGCGGGCGAGATTGTCCGCGCTCACGGGCTGAGTGTCGCGTGGGGCAGGCGCGAAGAGCTAAAAGTAGCTAGCTTCACTGTTTACTTTTTCAAGGCGCTGCGTTAGCGTCCCGCTCCCGCCACACCGAGCGCGATCGCAGGTCGCGCCCGCCTCGAGACCAAGGAGACAGCGCACAATGGCCGCCACCGCCGAGAGCGTGCTCAAGCCCGACTTTCAGGCTCACCGCAAGCACTTCATCTTCAACGACGAGCACGAAGCTCTGCGCGAGTCGATCACCAAGTTCGCGCGCAAAGAGCTCGCGCCGCACGCCGAGGAGTGGGAGGAGACGACGTTCCCCGATTGGGTGTTCTCGCGCATGGGCGAGCTCGGGTTCCTCGGGCTCGACAAGCCGGAGAAGTATGGCGGGCAGGGCGGCGACTACTTCTCGGCGATGGTGCTCGGCGAGGCCATCGGCGCGGCCAACTCCGGCGGGCTGGCGATGGGCGTGGCTGTGCAGACCGACATGGCGATGCCGCCGATCCTCGCGTTCGGTACCGAGGAGCAAAAGCAGCAATGGGCAGTGCCGGCTATCAAGGGCGAGAAGATCCTGTGCCTGGGAATCACCGAGCCCGACGCGGGCTCAGATGTCAAAGGCATCAAGACGCGCGCGGTGAGCGACGGCGACGAATACGTGATCAACGGCTCCAAGACGTTCATCACCAACGGCCACCGCGCGCACGCGATCGTGCTCGTGACAAAGACCGACCCCGACGCGGGCTACGACGGCTTCACGCTGTTCTTGGTGCCGATGGACACGCCGGGGGTGATCCGCGAGAAGAAGCTTCAGAAGCTCGGCATGCACGCCTCCGACACGGCGCTGCTGGCCTTCCAGGACGTGCGCGTGCCCGCGTCGGCGGTCCTCGGCCAGGTGGGCAAGGGCTTCTACCACATCATGTGGGAGCTCCAGGGCGAGCGCATGATCGGCGCCGCGGGCAGCCTCGCCGGGGCCCAGCGCTGCTTTGACCGCACGCTCGCATACGCCAAAGAGCGCGAAGCGTTCGGCAAAGCGATCGGCCACTTCCAGGTGATCCGCCACAAGTTCGCCGAGATGGCCACCAAAATCGAGGCGGCCCGCCAGCTCGTCTACGTGACTGCGTGGCGCTTTGCCAACGGCGAGTATCCGGTGCGCGAGATCTCGATGGCCAAGCTTTATGCCTCGCGCGTGGCGGTCGAAGTGGCCGACGAATGCATCCAGATCCACGGCGGCGCCGGCTACATGAAGGAGTACGGAGTCGAGCGCGCGTGGCGCGATGCCCGGCTCAACCGCATCGGCGCGGGCACCGACGAGATCATGCTCGACGTCATCGGCCGCTCCTACGGGCTGTAGCGCTCGCACCGCCGCGGTCTGTGGCGCTCGCCCCGCCGGTTAGCGCGAGCTCGCCTGCAGGCGCCTATACAGCGCGTCGACGAGCGCGCCCATCGTCGGCGCGGTCACGCCCAAGCTCGGACAGCACGCCGTAGCCCCGGGCGGGGTGAGGCCGATCTCCAGGTGCGGCCCCGAGGACATGCCGACGATCCCGCACCCCACCTCGGCGATCGGCTGCCCCGCCGCCACGTGCGCACCGACAGGCACGAGCGCGGGGGCCGCGTGGCCGTAGTAGACGTACCAGCCCGCATACGGCCCCGCGGCCACGCGCTCGATCGGCGCGTACGGGCCAAAGCCCGAGATTCCCTCCTGCACGATCGTCCCGGCCGTGATCGCCACCTCGACCGCGTGCCCCCCGCAGGCCGCGCCCGCTGTGGCGATGTCGACTCCCTGGTCAAGGCTCCACGTCTGCGGCCCCAGCACCACCGACAGCGGCTCGATCGGAAACGCGTAGCTGCCCTCGGAGGCGTAGGTGTAAGTGGCGCCCTGTTCAAAGGACTGCGCGGTTTCCCCCGACGGGAGGATGATGCCCGCCGCGCGCGCCTGTGCGATCTCTTCCTTGATCTTCGCGTCCGAGGGCGCACCGCTTGCGACGTGCAGGTTGCCCGCGCCCGAAGCGGCAGGCAAACGGTCAGCGCCGCCGACCTTGCCGCTCACCACCTCGGTGGAGGAATGCGACGGCTGCGGCGGCAGCGGCAGCCCGCCGGACGGCCTCGCCGCGCGCGGCTTCGTGGCCGAGGGTGTCGAAGCGGTGTTGGCGTCTGGCGCGCCCGTGGTTGCCGGTGGGGTCGCCTGGCCGGTGGTGGGGCGCGCGGAGCTTTCGGCGCTCGGGTTGTGCGAGGACCCGCACGCGCCGAGCAGCGCAGCGCTCGCCAGCAACGCGGCTGCGAGAGTCGTGGGGGCAAGGCGCGGTGTGGCGGCCGGGCGGTCGCGGTGGTCGGGCAAGGCGATCGCCAATGATGGCCGATCGCCCAGCCGTAGCGAGCCGGTCAGGTTTGCATACGATCGGTCTTCGATGAGCCCCGCGCTGCCGCCGTTCACCCAGGAGCACGAGGAGCTGCGTGCGTCGGTGCGCGGCTTTCTCGAACGCGAGCTGGCGCCGCACGCGCAGCGCTGGGAGGAGGAGCAGTGGTTTCCCAACGAGGTGTTCGCCACGCTCGCGCGCCAGGGCCTGCTGGGGCTGAAGTACCCGGCTCAGTACGGCGGCCAGGGCGGCGATTACCTGCACGAGTCGGTGCTGTGCGAGGAGCTCGCCCGCGTTGGCTCGGGCGGCACCGCCGCGGGCATCGGCGCGCACGTGAACATCGCCACGCCGCCGATCTGGAAGTTCGGCGACGAGGAGCAAAAGCAGCGCTACCTGGTGCCGGCGATCCGCGGCGAGAAGATCGGCGCGCTGGGCATAACCGAGCCTGGCGCGGGCTCGGACGTGGCGTCTCTGCGCACGCGCGCCGAGCGCGTGGACGGCGGCTGGGTGGTCAACGGCGAGAAGACCTACATCACAAATGGCGTGCGCGCGGACTTCATCGTCACCGCCGTGCGCACCGCCCCGGAGGGCGGCCACCACGGCATTTCGTTCCTGATCGTCGACCGCGTGGAGGGCGTGAGCTCGTCAAAGCTGGAGAAGCTCGGCTGGCACGCCTCGGACACCGCGACGATCGCCTTCGAGGACGCGTTCGTGCCGGAGGGCAGCCTGCTCGGCGAGCTCAACGAGGGCTTCAAGCTGATCATGGCCAACTTCCAGTGGGAGCGCCTGGCGATGGCGCTCGGCGCCGTCGGCGCCATGCAGCTGGCGTGGGAGCGGACCGTCGCCTACGCGCGCGAGCGCGAAGCGTTCGGACGGCCGCTCACGGGCCACCAGGCGATCCGCCACAAGCTCGCCGACATGGCCACGTCCACGTACGCGTGCCGCTGCGTCACCTACGACGCGCTGCGGCGCTTCGTGGACGGCGAAGACGCCGTGAGCCAGGTGACGATGGCAAAGCTGCTCACCCAGCGCGCGTCGTTTGAGTTGATGGACGCGTGCCTGCAGATCCACGGCGGCGCGGGCTACATGCGCGAGTACTGGGTCGAGCGCGCCGCGCGCGATGCGCGCCTGGGGCCGATCGGCGGCGGCAGCGACGAGATCATGCGCGAGATCCTCGGGCGCACGCTGGGCCTGTAGGGCGCCCCGGGCGGGCGCCCCCCGGCGGCGGTGCAAGGTCATTCGCACGCGCTCATGACGCGCGCCGCGGCGACCGATAGGACGGCGTGGCCCGCCATCGAGCCGTATGCCTCGCGTGCGCGTGCGCGCTTGCAGCGTGCGCCTACGTACCCGCCACATCGGCGTTCGCCGCCGGGCGCGCCAGCGTCGCTCGCTACCGTGCCGCGGGCGGCCACGCGGCGCGCAAGCACCACCGCGGCTGCCGCCGGACCCGCTCGCGCGGGCCTGCCAAGCGCGCGAGCTACCGCGTTGGCGGCCACGCCCGGCACGGGCACCGCAGCTCCGGCTGTGCGCGACACCACTCAGCCCGTCGACACGCAAAGACGCACCGGCCGCGCCACACCCCAGCGGCCGCGCACAGCAGCGTCTGCACCAACGCCGACCTCACGCCGAGTGCGGCCAATCTCGACCTGATCGACGTCGCCACGCTGTGCCTCGTCAACCGCGAACGCGCCGGCCACGGCGAGGGCGCGCTGCGAGTGGACGGCGCGCTCGCGTGCGCCGCACAGAAGCACAGCCACGACATGGCCTCGGAGGACTACTTCGAACACGTCGGGCCCAGCGGCGACACCCCCGTGACCCGCATGCGCGCGTGCGGCTACGGGCTCAGCTCGGGCGTGGCCTACGAAGCCGGCGAGAACATCGCCTGGGGCACACTGTGGCTCGCGACGCCGCGCTCGATCGTGGCGGCGTGGATGGCGTCGCCCGGCCACCGCGCCAACATCCTCGACGGGCAGTTTCGCGACACCGGGATCGGCGTCTCGCCGCACCCGCTCGCCTCGCTCGCCAACGGCCAGCCCGGGGCGATCTACACGCAGGACTTCGGCGTCACCTTCGGTTGACGCTGCGACTCCGCCGGCGTTAGCCCGGGCCCATATGCGGTTCCGTTGCGGCTGGTCTTGCCCCGGCCGCTCGCGCGCCGGCCCTATATAACTCGCGGCCCACACCACGACAAGGAGACCTATCGACCATGGGAGCACTGGACGGCAAGTCCGCGATCGTCACCGGCTCGGCGCGCGGGATCGGGCGCGCCACCGCAGAGCTGCTCGCCTCCGAAGGCGCCAAGGTACTGATCAACGACCTCGACGGCGACGTCGCCGAGCAGGCGGCCTCGGAGATCCAAGGCGAGACCGCGGTGTTCGCCGGCGACCTCACAACCCCCGGCGCACCAGACCAGCTCGTGCAAAAGGCGATCGACTCCTTCGGTCAGCTCGACATCATCGTCAACAACGCCGGCTACACGCTCGACGCGCCGGTGCACAAGATGTCCGACGAGCACTTCCAGGCGATGCTCGACATACATCTCGTAGTGCCGTTTCGCATCATCCGCGCGGCCGCGCCGCACCTGCGCGAGCCCGCGAAGAAAGAGCGCGAGGAAGGCCGCGAGGTGTTTCGCAAGATTGTCAACGTGTCCTCGACCTCGGGCACGATGGGCAACGCCGGTCAGGCCAACTACTCGTCCGCCAAGGCTGGTGTCGTGGGGCTCACGAAGACGATCGCCAAGGAGTGGGGGCAGTTCAAGATCAACGTCAACGCCGTCGCTTTCGGCTTCATCGACACGCGCCTCACGCAGACCAAGGACGACGAGAACGTGATGGAGATCCACGGCGAGACGGTGCAGCTGGGCATTCCGGAACAGATGCGCCAGATGGCCCCGATGATGATCCCGCTCGGCCGCCCCGCCTCGCCGCAAGAGGCCGCTGCGGCCATCTTCTTCTTGTGCTCGCCATGGTCAAACTACGTGCACGGGCAGACGCTGCACGTCACTGGCGGCATGTTCGGCGGGATGACCGGCTGCTGACGCGCGCGCCGCTCCGAGCACGACGCCGGCGCGCGGCTCAACAGAACAGATCGCCGCGGCTGCAGAGCGTCTGGGGCAGCGGCGCGGCGACGGTGCGCCACCAGACCGGCGCGACTCGCGTGACGCCGCCGGCGTCCCAGTCCACTCCGTTGCCGTCGGGCACGGCCGAGGCGATCGCTTCGTCGCCGAAGCGGACGAACGTAAATCGCGCCACCTGCACTTCGCCGTGGCGATAGCGGGTGAGCCGGTCCAGGCGCGGATTGGCGCTCGGGTCACACGCGTGTAGATACGCATAAAGCCATTTCCCCAACAGCAGCGGAGAGACGAATGCGGGCTCGCACACATTGCCGGCGCCTCCCGTCTGTTGGTCGATCAGCTCGGGGCTCCGGCCCGGCGACTGAAACCACAGCGTCGTCTCGCTGAACGTCGCGACCGCGTTGGACGTCACATAAGCGACCTGCATGCCGTTGAACGTAAGTCCGGTGACACGGCCGGTGAGGCCCGCGGGCCAGCCGACGGCGCCGTTACCGCGCGATCGCGGCAGCGCAAGCTGCGTGGCCGCATGGCTCCCGATCCGCCACACGAATATGCGGTCGGGCACCGCCGCCGAGCTGCCCCTGCGCAGAAACGCGACCTGGGTGCGCCAGATCGCCGGGCGATAGTCCGACCCCCCTCCGGCGGGCGCCAGCGCACGCTCGCCGGCCCGCGGCGACGGCAGTTCGAGCAAAAGCAAGTGGCACCCGGTGCGCGTCGCATCATCCGCGCAGCGCGAATAGACGGCGCCCACGCGTGAGCCGCGCACGGGTCCGAGCTCGACATCGAACGGCGACGATCGCTCGGGGACGGGCGCCGGCGAGATCACCCCTTGCGGCGAGCGCGTGACCAGGGCATACATGCGGGTGGACGCGTCCGCGCGGCTCCAGGCCGCCCACCCGCCGTACGACGCGAGCGACACGCCTGCGCCGTCGAGCAGGACGGGCGCCGGCGCGGCGGCGGCCGTCGCCGGCCAGGCCAACGCCGACATCAACACGACCGCTCGCGCGCACAGGCGCGCCGGCCGCAGCGCTCGCCTGGCGACCCGGCCGTGGCGCGATTCAGCGGTCCCGCGTGGATCCATCGGATCTTCCTTCGTCGCCGCCCATGTCCAGCACGCAACCCGAGAAGTACGCGCCCGCCGCCGAGCACAGGTACGCGACCACCGCGGCCACCTCGTCAGGCGCAGTGGCCGCAGCGGGGGCAATCGTGACTGTGGTGATCGCGTGGCGCGCCCACTCGATCGACAGCGTCCGGCAGAGGTTCTCCAAGCCGGCTCGCGCCGGCTGCGCGTGCGGGCCCGCGCCGGGTGCGGGTGCCAGATACACGATCCGCCCGCCCCCGTGCGGTATCAGCGCGTCGCCGGCCAGGGCGCGCGTCACGTTCCACGCCGCCTGCAGACACACCGCCAAGCTGGCGCGCGACGCACCCACCGCGTCGAATATGCCCGCGCCGTCGACAAAGAGCATGTCGATGCGCCCGCACTGCGCGTGCGCGCGGCGCACCTCGCGATCGAGCTCCTCCTCGCCCGCGGCACCGCCGGCGCCGAGCACCTCGCATGTCCACACGTCCGCGCCGAGATCAGCGAGCGCGAGCTGCGTGTGCGCCGCCGGCGAGCCAGCCTGGGGACCGTCGCCTGCGAGCGCCAGCAGCACGGTGCTGCCCTGCAACAGCCCGCGACGCAGGAGCCCCGACGCGGCGCCGGCGGCTGGGTCGGCGTCATTATGCGCCCGCGACGCCGCCACCCCCTACGCGGCGCCCGGCGAGGCGCCGTGGGCGCCGGCCGAGCGCAGGTCGAAGTACAGCACGGACGCAGCCAGCGCCGAGAGCGGCGCCGTGAGCACGCCCACCACCACTCGCACCACGATGCCCGCGGCCGTCCCCGCCGATTCGGCCGCGACCTCCAGGGCCGACGATGCGCCGACGACGACGACGTACAGCAGCACGATCACGGCGAACACCTGCCACCCGTTGCCCCGCACGAGCTCGCGGCTTCGCCCCAGCGCGCGCAGGCCCGGCGGCCGCTCGAGCACCACCACCGGAGCTGCCACGGACCAGAGCGTAAGCAGCACCAGGCCCGGCACGATTACGAGCACGAAGCCGATCACGATTCCCACCGCCGCCACGAGCCCCACGATGATCAGCTGGCCGGCCACCGGCGCCACCGCCCGCAACAGCTGACGAGCGCTCGCGTCGCGGCGTCCGTCCTGCACGTCAGCGACGAGCTCGACGACCATACCCGTGAAGAGCACGGTGGCCACGAGGATGATGAGCAGCGACAGCAGCGCCAGCGATGGCGACGCTGCCGCCAGGACCCCTGTGAGAACGCCGGTGAAGGCGAACACGACCGCCGCCGCCGGCATCAACACCGGCGCCTGGTCCACGTAGATGCGAAACACGCG
>DASZFR010000199.1:0-5768 GCA_035939635.1 Solirubrobacteraceae bacterium | reverse complement strand
TCGTCGCAAGCCGCCGCTCGCCAAACTCGTCTTCTAGGTGCTTTGTCCAAGCGCTCTTGTAGCTGTCAAGCGTCGATGCCTTGTAGCGCCGGCCGCTGTTGTTGGAGATCGCGCCCGACTCTGCCCCTGCGATCCAGTCGGCCCAGGCATCCTTGAGCAGCGGACTGTTACCGGGCGCATCTATCCCGGCTGCGGTCTGGGAGTCGATCTCGCGTAGCGCCTGCGTGCGCCACTTGACGACGGCGGCTTTGTCTTGTTGCCAGCCAGGACCGTATTCGTGCTTCCTAGTGCGCCGGTCATAAACGACGGCCCGATAGGAACGCTTGCAGTTACAGCGGCTGTTGCCGCTCTCGCGGCAGGCCTTGGTGTGGCGCTCCTGTATCCCCTCAGCCACGAAGCGCCCTCGCTGAGTTCTTATCTACCCAGCGCTCAAGCTCGGCTACGGGTATCAGCACGGAGCGCGATGGCTTGACGGTGCGGACATAGGGGAGCACGTACTTTTCGATCCAATCCACGCTCTTGCCGCCGAGCAACTCGCCCGCTTCGGCCTTCGTCACCGCTAGCCGGCGCGGCGGGTGCTCGACGCCTTCTAGCTGGCGACGGTCTAGAAAGCCCTCCAAGTCGCCGGGGTTACCGAGGAGGCTCCATTCATAAATACGCGCCTCCTCCGTGCCCTTGGCGGTCAGCATCAGCAGCGTCAAACCCTCCCGCCAGTCGAACTCGCCGGCATCCCGCCGCTGCGCCATGTAGTCAAATACTGCCTCGCGCTCTATCCATGCAGGCTATCAAGGATTGCTGGCCCGGTAGGAACGAGATAGGAACGGCCAACGCCTAAGTCAGCGGTTCGGAGCGGTAGCTAGCAAACCAAAATCCCAACAGACAACGGGCGATCTGCCTACGTACCGATATATCGGTAGCTGGCAGATTGGGTTCGAATCCCGGTAGCGGTACTAGATTGCGCCCCGTCAACGCGGGGCGCTTCGCGTTGTAGCGGAGGCTGGCTGACAACGGGACGCTGCCCGCGGGCTACGCGGAACCCGAACGCCTCCAGGGTGCACGCGCGCGCTATCGGGGTAGATCCTGCGGCCTTGCGCGGATCGCCGGTGCGGAGGAGGCGCGAGGCAAGCTCCCCTAGCTTCCTCGCGCCTCGACACGGGCCGGGGGGGGTTGGCCCGCGTGTCTGGTGTCTCCGCAGGGGTTCCATGCCGCGAACCCTGTACCAGCTAAGCGCGGGGAGTGCCGCTCGCGGATCGTACGGATGGAGGATCGCAGCCACTGGCCGTGTGGGAAGCGAGATCGTCCGCGGTGTTTATTCGCGCGCGGCGATGCGGTCGGCGCATCGGCTTTCGCGACATTCAGATAGAGGGAATGCCGTAAGCCTGCCTGCGCGGTACCCGGCGTTGGACCAGCTCACGATGCGCCGGCAGCCAGCAGGTCCCGACACGCCTGCTCGCAGCGCCGACAAGCCTCGGCGCATACCCTGCAGTGCGAGTGGGTGCGGGCGTGGCGCTCACACTCGTCGCCGCAGCGAGCGCAGGTCGCCGCGCACGCCTCGAGCAGCGGACCGGTGACCGCCTGGTCGTACGCCGCGCGGCGGCTGATGACGCCGACGGTGGCGGTGCACACGTCGGCGCAATCCAGGCACAGGCGTATGCACGTGATCATGGTCTTCACGTCGTCCTCGCGCAGGTCGGCATCGGCGTCCGCGATGCAGGCCTGCGCGCAGTCGCTGGTCGCATCGATCGTGGCGGCGAGCAGATTTGCATCGCCCGCGAAGGTGGCGTCGCTCTCGAGCAGTTGCTTTGCGTAACTCATTTCCTGGCTCCTTACAGTGGCGATCTAGAAGAGGCGATCCCAATCGTCCGTGGAGATATTCGCGCGTCGGGCCACGGGGCGCGACGGATCCGGCGATCTGATCGGGACGAGGAGCGAGGGCCTGGATGCCCCGCGCGGGGGTCGAGCGAGGCGTGCTTGCTCAGGGGCCAAGTCGGCCGGCCTCGTCCTCGATCGCCGTCGCATCGATGTCGGCCGGAGGCATGCCGGACGCACGAGCACCGAAGCGCTCGGCCATCGTCGCGAAGCGCGCCACGCGGCGGGCGAGGCGGCGCGACAGGTGCCGACTGACAAGGCGCCGCGTCGGCGCCAACAGGAGCGGCACGGCCAGCAGGTCGGTCACGAATCCAGGGATCGCTAGCAGCCCCCCACCCAGCAGGCCGAGTGCTATGTCGACGGCTGCCGGTCCACGCAGTTGAGGCCGAGAGACGGCTACCGAGACGCGCACGAGCGCCGCTCGACTCTCTATGCGCAGCACCAGAACTCCAAGCAGCGATGTGCCCAGAAGAAGCGCGACGGTAACGAGCCAGCCGACGGCGAGCCCGACAGCGACGAAGGCGGCGATCTCCACCAGCGGCGCTACGAGCAGGGCGAGGACAAGCATTCTCCAAGGCTAGGCGCCCGCGCGACGTGCAGGCTGTTGGCCGCTCCCGCCTGGGACGACCTTCCAACTGGCGCTTCCGTCCCTATCTGCCTCAAGTGCAAACGTCCACTCGGGCCCAAGACCTGCGTCGGCACTGAGGGGCGGCAGCCCTCGAGGCGCCGCCAGCGCTCCCTTCCAAACTCGGCCCTAGTGGCTCCAGAGATCGGGCCGCTTTGCTGATGAGCGCGCTCGCTGTGCGTGGCTGACAGTCGCGGTACGCTCGCGCCGTGGAGAACGCGACCATAAGGGCGATCCTCAACGAATTGCACCGGCACCACGCCGAGCCCCTGGCGCCGTGGGTCGGTGAGTTCGACGACGACCTAACCCGGACACTGGATCTCCTGCCCGAGCCGGAGGCCTGGACGGTGGCAAGAACCGAGCCCGTCACTGTCGCGCAGGCCAACAAGATGTTGTTCCGAGTGACGCTCGACTTTGCACGCAAGCTGGTCGCGGTTGCCAGCCGGCCGCTGCGAGTCGAGAAACTGGTCGTAATCTTCGAATGGGGAGCGGAGTCACGCGACGACGACGCCAACGAACTCGTCCGCGAGACGAGCTGGCTGTTCTACGACGCGGATGAAGGCGAGCACGCCGGCGAAAACGCGCTGCGGATCGACGGCGCCGTGAGGCTCGACAACCGCGGTGTGGAACGGCCCGATGACCGCGAGCGGTTCGCACGTTCACTGGCCGGCGAAGTCGGTTGGGGGACGGCCTACTAAGACACCTCCGAGTTCAGACGACTGCGACCGGTAGGCAGAGCGTCGGGATTTCAGACGGCTGGCGCGAGGTAGGATCGCCGGCAGATGGCGTCCGACCTGGCAGATGAGGTGCTGACCGAGTGGGAGCGCCAGCGAGGCGCTGAGTTCGCAGCACACTTCAAAGCGGGCTTCGATTACCTAGCGGGTACCGTGCGCGAACTGGCGTCGGCGGATGCCGCTTGGACGATCACGCCCCACGCCGGCCATCCGGTGCTCCTGCTCGCCGGAGACACCGCCTTCGCGTTGCTCGCTTTCTCCGGGCCGCCGGACGGCATCACGATCAGCGGCGCGCTGCACCCGCTCGACGAGGGAGTGATTCGCGTCAGCTTCAACGATCGGCCCACGGCCGCTGACGTTGAGCTCGAGGGGGCACGGCCGATCAGGCCGCTGGTGCGTCAGTGGGCGTTCGACTGGCACGGCCGGCTGCAACTTCCGATCGAGTACTGGCTGCCGTTTCCGAAGCGGCAGGAGGATGGGCCGGGCGCCGAGAAGACGCTGCAACACCACGAGCGCCAGCGAGCGATGGCTCACAAGCTTGCACGAGCTGCCGGGTGGCCGATGCCGTAGCGCGCGTTAGTCGCCCGCTGATCCGAGTCAAACGGCACTCGCTCTTGAGGGGTTGGATGTGAGCAGCATCTTGTTCTGCGTCGCCGCCTCGGCAGCGCGGGGATCGCCGTCGGCCACGTCAACGCGCAGGTTGGGAGGAAGCCGCGACACACCCTGCGCGAAGAGCAGGCCCTCGTGCGCGTCGCGCTCGGCCACGAACAGCACGCGCTCGCGGCCCGGGTACAGCCAGTCGAGTGGATGCTCGCCCGCATAAGCACGGCACGCACGCAGCGACGCGTCTGCGCGCCGCGCGCACTCGCGTGCGCGCGCTCTGTCTCGACACACGAATGCCACGACCGCTGACGCCGGCGACCTACCGCCGTAACGTGGCACGTGCAGCAACCATCCGGCGAGGAAGTGGTCGTAGCGCTCGAGCTTCGCCAGCCAGCGCTCGGAGCCGGCGCGATCGTCGCGCTCAACGATCACGTCGGTGCGCACGTCGCCGGACACCCGCACTATCGCGTCAGGTCGAAGCGTGTCGAAACGGTCCACCTCGACCTCGCGCCCACCAGCACCCGCACGTACGAAGTCGTGCGGAACGCGGCCGTCTGGCATTCGCAGGTCAGAGGCTCCAATCGCGATCCCGGTGCCGGCGCGCGAGGGTGGCGAGATCACCGCTTGTTCTGCGCCGAGCGGCTCACAGCGATCCTTGCCCACCGCGCCCGCGAGCGCCAGGGCCCATCCGGCGACGTGCACGTCGTGGCGGGCTTGGCGCAGCTGCGAATCGCGGGCGGCGTGGGTGACGCCAGCCGGCGTCACCGAGCCCAAGCGCCCCTCGTCGGCCAGCAGCGTGCGGGTGGCGTCGGTCGCGACGTAGCACATCGGCACGCCGCCGCCGTCGCGGCGATGAAACTGGAAGCGGTCGAGCAGTCCGGCGTCCGAGAGGCGCTTGAGCCGGCGTTGTGCTGTCGTAATCGAGCGCGCGGCACAGAGGTAGCGGTGCAGCTGGGTGGTCAGCACGTGCCTCAGAGCGACGACGAGCGTGAGGATCTCCCAGTCGAGGTGGTCGGGGACGAGCGCAACGGGGGACGAGGCGCGCATGGCCCAGCGGACGCTCTGCGCGCGGTCGAGCTCGACGAGCTCGCTGTAGCTTCGCGCAGGTTCGGCGGGCAGGCGCGGTTCCCGCACCGGCGCGTCGGGATCGACTGGCGGCGGGTCAGGGCGTGTCGCTGCCCGGGCGCCGGACGGGGCAGACTCCTGCGCGCGAAGCCCGGGCTCCTGCGAGCGAAGCCAGTGCGGCTGGCGAAGTTCGGTGAGCGGGCGGCCGCCGCGCCGCTCCTGGCGTTGCGCGTGCGCCGCAAGGCGATGCGCGTCGACGCGCATCGCAATCGTCTGTGCGATGAACGCAGCTTGACGCCCCTAGGGCGTCGTCCAGCTGGCGACCGCGTGGTGCTTGGGCATGTGCAGGCGCACGTCTGGATGGCCCAGCGCCGACAGGTGCGTGACACCGGGCCGCACCTGGTCGCTGAACTCGGCCATCGTGAGCTGTACGGCGGCGCGGGCGTCACGCGCTGAGGCCGTGGCGAAGTACACGCGGTGGGCGAACAGCGCGTCGAGCTGCTCGAAGATCTCGCGGTCGCTCCACTGCGCGTCGGTCTGCCAGCAGGCAACAGTCTCAAGGCCGGCGGAGCGCTTGAGCGCGATCGTCTCCGCGAAGCCGCGGTTGAGCACAAGCGGGGCCTCGTCGACCTTCAGCGCCACCGTCACGCGCTCACCCTCGGGCACCAGATCCTGCTGGCGCGCGAGCGCCGCGTCGAGCATGCCCACGAGCAGCTGCATTACTACCGAGGTGTTACCTGCGCCCATCGTGCCCAGCCCCCCCTGCACGACGAGTACCTCGTGCTGCGCGATGACGCGATCGAGGTCGATCGTGAGAGATTCGTTGAGCAGCACGCGCTTGATCGACGGCGAGTTGAGCAGCCGTGCGAGCT
>DASZFR010000198.1:0-4301 GCA_035939635.1 Solirubrobacteraceae bacterium | reverse complement strand
GCGCTCCCCGCTCGAGCGCGCCAACGACCGGCTCTTGCTGTGGATCATGGCCGCCGCCGTGCCGCTCGCCGTCGGCCTGACGGTCTCCGTCCTTACGCGCGTGCACTCCGGCGAAGCGCGCATCCAGGCGATCACCGCCGGGATCGTAAACATCGTGCCCGAGGGTCTGATCCTGCTGATCAGCGTCACAGCGGCGGTGTCGGCCTTCAAGATCGCCCGCCGCGGCGTGCTCGCTCAACAGCTGAACGCCGTCGAGTCCTTGGCGTCGGTGGACGTCGTGTGCACCGACAAGACCGGCACGCTGACGGAGCCCACGCCGCGCGTGCTGGGGCTCGTACCTGCGCAGGGCTCAGACGATGCAGTCCTGGCGCAAGAGCTCGCGAGCTTCGCCGCCAGCTCGCCGTCACGAAATCTGACGCTCGAGGCGATCCACGACGCGCGGCTGGCGGACGTGGCCAGCGTCACGATGCGCGGCCAGGTGCCGTTCTCGTCTCGACGGCGCTGGAGCGCGCTGGACCTCGACGGCACGCGACTGTTCCTGGGGGCGCCGGAGCTCTTCGCGCGCGCCGATGAGCCGCTCAAGGCGCGTGCGCAAGAGGAGACGCGAGCGGGCCGGCGCGTGTTGGCGCTCGGGCGAGGCGAGCGGCCGCTGCCCGCCGGCGCCGATCCGGCGTTCCCCGACGACGTACGAGCACTCGGTCTGGTGGTGCTCGCCGAGCGGCTGCGACCCAACGCGGCCGAGACAGTGGCGTTCTTCGCTGACCAGCACGTCCTGCTGAAGGTCCTCTCCGGCGACGCCCCATCCACCGCCGGCGCCATCGCCCACGACGCCGGCGTCCCTGGATCGGCCGCTGCGCTGAACGGCGAATCGCTGCCGAGCGAGCCGGCGGCGCTGCGTGACGCCGTCCTGCAGGCGCCCGCCGTGGGGCGTATCTCCCCCGACGGCAAGCGCGCGGTCGTGGACGCACTCAACCAGGCAGGGCGCTACGTGGCGATGGTGGGCGACGGCGTCAACGACGTGCCCGCGCTGAAGGAGGCTCGCCTGGCGATCGCGCAGGGATCGGGCACGCAGATCGCGCGCTCGGTCGCCGACCTGGTGCTCGTGCGAGACGACTTCGGCGCGGTGCCGGGGATGGTGGCGGACGGGAGGCAGATCCTTCGCAACATCCAGCGTGTCGCACGGCTGTTTGTGACGAAGAGCGTGTTTACGGCGGTCGTCGTCCTCGCGGTCGGGATTCCGACCGCGACCTACCCGCTGTTGCCGCGCCAGTTCACGATCGCCTCCACCGTCACAATCGGGATTCCCGCCTTCCTGCTCGCGCTTGCGCCGAGCGAAGGTCCATGGCGCCCAGAGCACTTCCTGCGTTCGGTCGCGGGCTTCGCGATCCCGGCCGGCGTCGCTATCGGGCTCGGGATTGCCGGCGGCTATCTGCTGGCCCGCTACGGTTTCGATCTCGGTCTGATCCGTTCGCGCACGGTCGCCACCGGCACCGTCGTGGTCTGCGGACTCGCGGTCGTGGTCCGCCTCGAGCGCCGCCGCGGGCGCGCCCGCCTGGTCCTATGGAGTCTGTGCGCGGCCATGCTCGCGCTGTTCGCGCTCGCTCTCGCGGTTCCGTTTCTGCGGCGCTTCTACGAGCTCGCCACGCCGACCGGCGACGCGATCGCCGCGTGGGCCCTCGGTACCATCGCCGGCGTGGGCGGCATGCTCGGCGCGCTTGCTCTGGTTGGCGATCGAGCGAGCCCGCGTAGCAACGCCGAGCCGTAGTCAAGTCTCCCGTCACCCACCGCCGTGCGCCAACTGGCCCGCTTACACTGAGCGGCGGTGTCCGCCGAGGAGGTCGACGACTACCTGCGTGGTCTCGAGGAGCCCAAGCGCAGCACGCTGGAGGCGCTGCGCCAAACGATTCTCGAGGTCGTGCCGCAAGCCGATCAGGTCATCTCCTACCGGGTGCCCGCGTTCCGCGTGGACGGGACGGTCGTCGCCGGCTTCGCCGCGTTCAAGGACCACCTCAGCTACCTGCCGTTCAGCGGTTCGGTGCTCGCGCAGCTCGCCGATCAGCTGCACGGTTATGAGATGACCAAGAGCTCGTTGCACTTCCCGGTCGATCGGCCCCTGCCGGCTGGGCTCGTGAAGCGACTGATCGCCGTGCGCCTCGCCGACGCCGGACGGCGCGCGCGCTGAGAGCGTCGACCTGGCGCGCCCGTACCCACGACAGGTCCGGCCCGACCTACAGCCAACGTCGGCGCGACGCCTCACGAAACGCGATGGCAACGCGTTAGGTTGAGATATGGCGCGACCTGCGGCGGACGACCGCGTGCCCGCAAGGGCCCACGCACCCTGGCTTGAGCGGTACGTGCTGCTGAGCGCGATCTGGGGCACCAGCTTTCTGTTCATCAAGGTCGCCGATCGGCAGCTCGCGCCCCTGCAGGTAGTGCTCGCGCGCGTGGCGCTCGGCGCCGCGACCGTGCTCGTCGTGTTGCTGATGCGGCGCGAGCGGCTGCCGACAGGGAAGCGGACGTGGGGACACCTGGCGTTCCTCGCGGTCGTTTCCAACGCGGTGCCGTTCTCGCTGATCGCTTACGGAGAGCAGCACATCTCCTCGGTGCTGGCGGGCCTGTGGAACGCGACGACTCCACTGTTCACACTGCTGATCGCGGTGGTTGTGCTGCCCGACGAGCGACCCACGCCCCGGCGCTTGGGAGGCCTTCTGCTGGGCTTCGTCGGCGTCGCAATCGTGCTCGGGCCGTGGTCGGGGCTGGGCGGGCCCTCGCTCGAGGGCAGCCTCGCGGTCGCGGGCGCATCGGCCTGCTACGGGCTCAGCTTCGTCTATATCCGCCGCTTCGTATCGGCCCAGCCCGACACGCGCGTGTCGCTGGTGGCCGGACAGCTGATCTGCGGCACGGCGATCATGATCGTGGCGACGGCGCTCTTCACGTCGCCGCCCGCGCACCTCGGCGCCGAAGCCGTGCTAAGCGTCGTGGCGCTCGGCGCGCTCGGTACCGGTGTCGCGTACGTTCTCAACTACTCGATCGTGGATCGCGCGGGCGCGACGATCGCCTCGACGGTCACCTATCTGATCCCGCTATTCGCAACTGCATGCGGCGTGGCGATCCTAGGCGAGGGACTGTCGTGGAATGAGCCCGTAGGCGCGCTTGTCGTGCTCGGCGGCGTCGCGCTGGCGCAGCGCGGGCTGACACCGAACGCCGGCACCTTGAGGCGCGCCGTCGCAGCGGCGCCTGGGGCTCTCGGGCGTCGCCGGCGCGCGGAGCTTCCGATTCAGGACATCTAGCTGCACAGGCGGTTCAATGGGCCCATGTCCTGGCTCGACGCCAATGAGCTGCGGGTCGGCCTGGGCTGCATGCGCCTCCCCGCGGACGAGCAGCTCGCGCTTGACACGATCCTGGCGGCAGCCCGTGGCGCCATGACGGTGTTCGACACGGCACACGCATACGGAGCGCACGCGGGCGCTCCCGGTCACGGCGAGCGTCTCCTGGCGCGCGGGCTGCGCCTCGCCGGCCGCGAGCGCACGGCACGAATCGTCACCAAGGGGGGCATGACCCGGCCGGGCGGCGCCTGGGTGCCCGACGGCCGCGCGAAGGTGATTACGTCCGACTGCGAAGCGAGCCTCGCGGCGCTGGACGGCTTGGCGATCGACCTCTACCTGATCCACGCGCCGGACCCGCGAACGCGATGGGCCACGACGGTACGCGCGCTTGCGCGCCTCGCCGATCAGGGACTCGTGCGGCACGTAGGCCTCGCGAACGTCACCCGCCGCCAGCTCGACGAAGCGCTTGAGCTGGCGCCGATAGCGGCCGTGCAGGCCGCACTGAGCCCGCTCGAGGACCGCGCGCTTCGGGGCGGGGTGCTCGAGCGCTGCAGCGAGCTTGGGCTGACACCGATCGCGCACTCGCCGCTTGGCGGTCCGAGGCGCGCCGGCGGGCTGGCACGCCGTCCCGAGCTCACGCGGATCGCCGCGCGCCACGGCGCCACGGCGGCGGAGACGGCGCTCGCATGGCTGCTGAGCCTCTCGCCCAACATCGTCGCGATCCCGGGTGCGCGCAGGCCGGAGAGCGTCCGATCCGCGGTGCGGGCGGCCGCGCTGCAGCTGGCCGGCGACGAGCGCGCGACCCTGACGGCGGCCTTCGGCGGCGCCTCACGCTCGGCGCGTGCACGCGCGAGCGCTGAGGCCGGTGCTTCCACGCAAGAGGACGTCGTGATCGTGATGGGCATACCCGGCGCGGGCAAGAGCCGGCTCGCGGCCGGGTACGTGCGCCGCGGCTACGCGCGCCTCAACCGCGAC
>DASZFR010000197.1:0-17523 GCA_035939635.1 Solirubrobacteraceae bacterium | reverse complement strand
ACGCTCCCGCACATCCTCTACGACGACGGCCGCGACCCACCGGGCGAACCGTCGTGGTGGGGCCTGCAGAAGAAACACGCCCTCTCGACCTTCAACAACCACATCGAGATCCTGGCGATGATCGAAGACACGCACGACGGTGAATTCTTCGCCGTCCCGCCCAGCGGAGGCGCCGTCCGGCCTAACGCTGGCCCCCTCTGGATTGCGACGTTCAACTACACCCCGTCCGAACAGACCGTTCGCGCAGGCGAAGCAGCGGACGCCGCGATCGCCGATGTGCTGGCACAGGCAGGACTGGGCCGCTTCATGAAGTCCACTTTCCGCACCGCAAGCGCCTCGCACCCGCTTGGAGGCTGCCGGATGGCGGACTCCAAGGAACTCGGCGTGGTGGACCACCAAAACGAGGTCTTCGGCTACCCGGGCCTCTTCTGCATGGACTCCTCGTCGATCCCCACGTCACTGGGAGTCAACCCGTCGCTCACGATCTCAGCGGTCGTGGAGCGGGCGTGCCAGCTCTTGATAGGCCGAAGCGTCGACTACGGCCTCCCCGCTGCGCCCGCAGGGTTCGCCGCCGGAGTGCCGGGCGTTGAACTGGGACCCCACACCGAACCGGTTCGCCGGACATCGGACAAGCCGATCGACGACAAGGTTCGTTACTACGAAACCCTCTTTCCCTAGTCGGCCGGCAATAGGACTTGGTCAACAAGCGCCTGGAGTCGCTGCTTGATCGCCTCGACATCCGCGTCGCGGGTGATCTCCATGCGGATATGCGACTGGGTGAGCTTGGCGTCTTCGATGGGGCCGCCGACGACCTCGAGCCCCACCACCGCGGAAGCGAGCGAGGTCCGATCGTCCTCGCCGAGGTTCTGTGGAAGCGGGATATCAAGCCGCTGCGTGCGGTCGTCGATCGGGTGGAACTTCGCCCTGTCCCAGTCCAGCGGGAGCGTCACGATCGTGCGGTGCGACCAATGTCCATGGGGGTAAAGCTAGCGCGTTCGGTTACAACTGCGTTCGTGTGACACTCGCGCGCATGCGAGCGATGATCGCGCTGGCGCTATTCGTGGTGCCAGGTGTCGGAGAAGCTGCCGCCGCTGACGGGTGACGGGACAGCCTTCACGGTTTCACCCGAGGCCATCGTGATCGGTTCCAGGCCCGGCGTCGAGCTCGTCAGGAGGGAGCCGTCGACCGATGCGCCGCTGAACCCGATGGTCCCGAAGTCCGCAAGCGGAAGGACTCGCTTCCGCGTCGCCGGCGCCTCAGCGATCACCTCGGCCGAGCTGCGTGCAGCGGATTTGCGCTTTTGCGATGCCGTCACCGACCAGCCCTTGGTCGTGTCGCTCAACGTGAGCCGGAAGCGCCCGCGGGCGAGCGCGGTGACCGACGCGCTGAAGCTATCTCCGGGCGACACCGGCTTTGGGTAGAGCACCGGACGCTTCGGATACATCTCATACCACGCGCCATATTCGGCGGCGCCGCTCGAGCAGTTGGCTTCGGTCCCGGTCTGCTCGACGGTGTTGCTCGTATCCCCGTCCAGGCCGACCCAGAAGGCCGAGTAGCCAGCTTTGGTGGTCGCGCATTCGACGGCCGGCTGTGTCCAGCTCGCTGAGACGGTGGTGTACGGGCCAGCGCCGCTAACGGCATATCCCGACCAGTTGGTGCTGGTCCCGTGTCGAACCCGCTGGTTCGGCGCGGCACGGGTCGTTTTGGCGGCGAGCGCCGGCGAGGCGGCTGCCATCGCGCCAATGGCGACGAACGCAGGCCCCAGAGCGCGGCCGAAGAGAAATACACGCATCCCCCACTCCTTCGACGCGCGATGGACGCGCCGTGCGCGGTTCGCACCCCAGCGGTCACACAAGGCTCGGCGTGGCCGTGCTTTGCATCGATCGTAGATACACAGTAAACGTCGATCGCCTGCATAAGTTGGCTCGAAGGACCAGACTGCGGGCCCTCGAACACGCGGCGGTCCAGCGCGAGATCGCCGACGCGGCGGAGCATCGAGGGGGCCGGCAGCCCATTGAGAGCGCTCTAGACGTCGCTCGCCGGCCTGCGTTTAGGCACACGTCAAGCTCTCCGCTGTGCAGTTGCGCGGTATATCAGCTAGCGGTATTGTACGGGCTGTGACCGATCCTCGCCCGCTGCGCGAGCCGACGTTCCTTGTGCTCGCTGCTCTCGGCGCCGGACCCCTACACGGCTATGGGATCATCAAGGCCGTGGAGGAGATGTCCGAGGGGCGCGTGCGACTGCGGGCGGGGACGCTCTACGGCGCCCTGGAGCGGCTGGAGTCGCAGGGTTATGTCGCCTTTCACGGCGAGGGCTCGGACGGCGGGCCGGCACGGCGCTACTACCGGCTCACCGCGGACGGACAGGCGTTGCTCGAAAGCGAGGCCTCGCGGCTGGAGGCGAACGCGAGGGTCGCATTTGCGCGCTTGCAGGTCGAGCCGTCGTGACCGCGCACGAGCGCGCGGTCCACTGGGTGAGTAAGCGCATCGACTACCCCGATGCCGCATACCGCCGCGACGTCGCGCTGACGACGTGCGAGGTGTGCCGTGAGGCGGGGCGCGCACGACGCTGCCTGGAGCTGTTCAACCTCGCCGCATTGGCTCTACAGCTGCGCTCGCGCGCGCGCACCGGCGATCGGCCCGACGCAGTGTGGCGCCAGGGCGTCGAGATCGGCGCCGTGCTGTTGTTGACTTCGCTGGCTGCGCAGAGCGCAGCCGCCGGCTTCGCATCAGCGGGCAAGTTCGGCCTCGCAGCGACGGTCGGCGCGTCCGCCGTGTGCGCACTACTCGGCCGGCGCGTCGCGGCGCTTGGATTGGCGGCCGGCGCGGCTATCGCGGAGGCCGTGTGGGTAGGAAGCGGTTTACAGACCGGAGTGTTCGTGAGTTGCTGCGCTGTCGCCATCGGCGGGCTGCTCGCTGGAGGACACGAGGCGGCGTACCGGCGCTCGGGAATGGCGCTCGTGGCGACGGCGCCCGTGCTCAGCGCCCTCCTCGCAGCGGTAGCGATGGGGAGTGCTTCCGCCGAAGCGGCGAGCGTGCTCGCGTTTGCGTGGATCGCACCGGTCGTGCTGCTGATCGCCGGCTGGTTCGATCCGCGCCTGGCGGCCGCCGCGACGACGATCGTGTTCGCGCGACTCCTGGCGAGCGGTTTCGGCGAGCTCGGCAGAGCCCTCGCGGTGCTGCAGCAAGAAGGACAGCGTGAGCTGCTTCTGCGCTGGCTGGCGATGAGCAGCGGCGTGGTCGGCGCGTGGTTGGTTACGCACCGCTCGATCAGGCACACAGCACGCCTCTAATCCGTTCCCTCTAGACATCTAGATCGGTGTGCGGTATACTGATATCCGATCTAGCTACCAACCGCTCATGTCTGGAGGTCTCTGATGTTGCCGACGCCGTCCCCCGATCTGCGATGAGTTCCGCGAGCCGGCTCGCTGTAAGTCGTCCAGCCCGCCTTCGCGCGCGCTCGGCGGCCCAGTGGTTCTGCCTCGTCGTCGGTGTGCTGCTTGCGCTGCGCGGCGCCCAACAGCTCTTAGGTGGCGCCGGCTTCGGCACGCCCGGTGAAGGCTGGCGCGCCACCCAGCAACTGCTTACTTCACTGCTGCTTTTGCTCGGACAGCGAACGGAGAGAGGAGCGCGCTTGGTGCTGATCCCGTTCGCGCTCTTCTACGTGGTGCTGGCCTTGGTGGGAGACATCAACGGACACGAGGCCTTCGGCCTGCTTCCGGTAGACGCTCGGGACAAGGTCATTCACCCTCTCTACGCGGTGCTCGCGTTGCTGATCTTGGCAGCGGGGTGGCAACGCGGTCGCCGCGAACGACGACCGCGAAGCGTCACCTAGGCGAAGGGGTTGGCGGGCGCCGAGCGTGGCCGCGCGGAGGCATCAGTCCAGTCCCAGGACTCGTGGCAGCTCGTCGAGGGAGCCGAACGTCTCCGTCGCGCCCGCGTCTTGCAGCGCGCGCTCGTCGCTGTCGGCGGCGTACCCCACGGCGCGCATGCCGGCTGATACCGCCGCCGAAACTCCTGAGGGGCTGTCCTCAACCACGACGCAGCTTGGGGGCGCTGCTCCCATCGATTCGGCCGCGTGCAGGAACAGATGCGGCGCAGGCTTGCCGTGGGCGACCGAGTGCGCCGAGAAGCGCGCGGTCTCGGGGAAGAGACGATCCAAGCCGGTCAGCGCGAGCGACAGTCTGGTCTTTGCGAGCGCGCCCTGCGAGGCGACGCACACTCCGATTCCCGCCGCCTTGATGCGCTCCACCGCTTCGGCTGCTCCCGCTACAGGCTCGAGTTCTCGCTGAAACGCCGCGGCGCGCTCGGCCTCGTACCGGTCCAGCCAGTCGCGCGGGAGCGTGCGGCCCAGCTTCTCCTGCACGCGGACGACCACCTCGCCTAGCATCAGCCCCTGGTAGTCACGGCGCGCCTGCGCCAGCGTGGTTGACAGCCCCTCGGCGCTCAGCATCTCGGCCAGCACGCGGTTGGAGATGACCTCACTGTCGACCAACACACCATCGCAGTCGAAGATCACCAGCCGCGGGTCGCGCCACACGGCCGGCGAAGATATCGGGTTGCCGTCGGCGCGCCATTCGGACATCAAGAGGTCGTAAGCCGCGGCGAGAGGCGGACCGATCTCTCAAATTGCCTTCGTCGGTTGCGGAGGGCCTAAGCTCGCTTTCGGCGCTGTTGCGCCGCGGCGAGCCGTGCCGTATGCGTACGGGTTCGACCAACTTCCGGCCGAGGACGAGATGATCGCGGTGGCAGAAAATTGGCGCTCCTGCCGAAGCCTGGCGGTCGGTACTTGTTCGCGTCCGCGCTCGAGAAAGGAAAGTGATGCAAGCAACAAAAACCAACACTGTCGGGATCATTGGCGCGGGGCGGATCGGTCAGGCGATGGCGCGGATCGCGCAACGTGCCGGTCGGGACGTCGTCATATCCAACAGTCGGGGACCGGAGTCGCTGACCACAGTGGTGGAGGGGCTCGGCGAAGGTGTTAGGGCGGGCACGGTTGAGGACGCCGCGGCCGCGGGCATCGTAGTGCTGGCGGTGATGTGGCGGGACGTGCCGCAGGCTGTCGAGGGTCTCGACTGGAAGGGGCGGATCCTGGTCGACCCGACCAACGACTTTGACGGCGGGGACTTGGACGGACGCACATCCAGCGAGGTGGTCTCCGACCGTGTCGCCCCGGCGCGCGTGGTGAAGGCCGGGAATACGTTCGTCGCCTCTGTACTCGACTCCGACCCGCACGAGGCGGGCGGACAGCGGGTGATCTTCGTCTCGAGCGACGACGCCGAGGCCAAGTCCGAGGTCGCCGCAATCTTCGAGGGGGCGGGTTTCTTCGTCATCGACCTCGGCAGCCTGCGTGGGGGCGGCGAGATGCAGCAGGTCGGCGGCCCGCTGGCCGGCCACAACCTGATCCGCCTTTCTTGAGCGAGGCACCCGACAGCGCGTCTATTTCGGCTGCTCACGCGCAAGGTGCTCGGGATCATCGGCGCGGACGTGATCGACGCTGAGCTGCCCGTGGGCCAGGCGCAAGCGGCGTTCGCGGACGACGGTGGGTTGCTCGACTCAGACCAGCGCGCCGCCCTCGTCGATCTCGTGGGCGTGCTCGCGACACGTGCCGGTGCGGCGGAGGCGACGTTCGCGTGAGGCGACTTGCACCCGCCTGCGCACGCCACAAGTGAAGTCAGGATCGACGACCTCGTGCGCACACGCCGCCGAGCTCAGGCGACTGGAGAGCGAGGGCGCTGAGCTTCGCGATCTCCAAGAGCGCAGGCGCGTGGTCAGCCGACTGCAGTGTTACCTCGCCGCGGCACCGCGCGAGCGTGTCGGCGGACCCGGCAACGGAGCGTCGAGAACAAACAGCGCTCACCGTTAATTCGCGCGACACCCATGATTCGTCGCGGCAGCTCCGCTCGCGACCAAGCTAGAGCTCCAGCTACACCTTCGGGTGCAATTTCGCGGCATCGGTGCCGGGGGAGCGGTACACCCAACGGATGCCCGAGCGATCCTCTCGCTCGAGCGCCGCGTCGCGGTCTGCGAGCCACGCAAGGTATGGGTCGACCGGTGCGCGGGACGCCTCGAGCGGGAGCGGTTCGTAACGACCGACGGCAGCCTCCAGCGCTTGGTTGATGTGACGCGCCAAATCGCCGCGCGGCTCGGTCCGCGCTGGGTGCGACGGTCGGTGAAGCAAGCTCATCTGAGCTGACCCCTTGGCAGGTGATGTGGCTGGCAGGTGATGCTGAGCGGCCTCGCGCCATACGCGCAAAACCACACAGCTCAGAGCCCATTATGCGCCACGCTCCGCCTCTGCCGTGGGCGCCTCGACGAAAGGTTGACGATCGTGTCGGTCGGTTCAGCCTGAACCCAGCGCCCGGCTTTTGTGGAGCACCTCCGGGCTGCTGTCTCACGTGACGCGAAGACGTGGTCTTTTGTCGAGAAATAGCAACAGCGACGGGTCGCGTCGCTAGCTTCTTGGCTTGATGCGGCGTTGCGTGCTGGTCACCATCGCGATCCTTGCTCTGTCGCCGGCAGCGGCCAGCGCTGACGTGCCCGTCGCGATAGACGAGTCGGTCGCAGTGTCGAACCCGACGACGGTTTCGCTCGAGGCGAGCGTCAGCGGGACGACGGAGATGACCTTCGCGATCGCCTCAAACGCCGCTAGTGGAACGCTCGGGGAAATCTCGACCCCGACATGCCAGCCGACGGGAACCGGCAGCACCGACTGCAAGGCGACCGTGACCTACACCCCCAACGCCTGCACGAGTGGCCCGGACGCGTTCACCTACACCGCGCACGACCCGGCCACGATGGCTACCTCCAATCCGGCGACGGTCACCCTCACCCAGGGGCCCTCGCCGGCGTCGCCCCCTGGGCACCCGTCGCTCGCCTCGACGGCGGCGACCAGCGCGGGCGCCCCGTTCAGGTCCGCGGCCAGCAACGCGATTGCGGGTGCGACTGCGAATTTCGGCGACGGCTCCGCCACGCAGCCGCTGTCGGTTGACGCCGCCGGCAACGCCGCTCTGAGCCACACCTACGCCGTGGAGGGGACATACACGCTCACCGTCACCAACCCCGGCGCCTGCGGCGCGAGCGCGGCCGCGAGCGAGCGCGTCGACGTTGTCGCGTCCGGTGCGCTCGATCTGACCAGCGCGATCGCGCCGCCTGGCGGGCACGCGTCGATCGTGCTCACCGGCCCGATCGGGCTGGCGGCGACGCTCGCCGTCGCACCCGCGGATCAGTCGGCCGGGATCCTCGGAGCAACTTATTCGCCAACGAGTCCGTTGTTTGCTGTGGCCGCGGCCGACGGTCAGCTTCTCGCCGGCTACGACGTCCGCGCTATCAATGTCACAACCCGCGACAGCGCCGTCGTCAGCTTCAGCTTCCCCGACGGTGGGATCCCCACCGCGGCGAGGGTCGTCTTTTTCAATCCACAGGTTGGAAGCTTCGTTTCGGTCCGCCCGAGCACCCTGGTCGCCAACTCGCTCGCAATCGACATCGCCCACCACAGCGTCACCGTCGTCTTCGACCGCTCCAGCCTGCCGTCGATCACCGACCTCGTCGGAACCCGCTTCGCGCTGATCGCCGCCCCGCCGGCGATCAGCGCGCTGGCCGTCACGCCGCGCTGCGTCGCGACCCGCGCGGCGAGCTCGCTGCGGCTGCGCCTGACCGTGTCCGAGAAGGCCGCGCTCGAGGTCCGCGTTCGCCGCCGCGCCGGCGCCCGCCCGCCGGCTCGCTGCCGCGGTCTCAACAGGCCGATCGCCACGCGAGCCGGCCACAGGACGTTGCGCCTGCACGGGCGCCTTCGTCCTGGCTGGTATGAGGTCACAGTCACCGCGCGCAACATCCACGGCAGCTCGCACGCGACCACGACGTTCGCCGTCGTGGCGTAGACGTCCCGGCGGACGCTGCAGCGCGCGGTCAGCGTTGCCCGTCGGGTGGGCCAGCGAGACGGGCCGTGCGCATGTCGACCCGAGGCGTCTTCGTGGCGAGCAGCGGCACGCCCTCGGCGTCGAGGCGGGCGCGCTGCGGCTCTCCCTGCGGCAAGGATCCATCGGCGCGGACCACTCGCCACCACGGCACGTCCTCGCCGCAGCCGTGCAGAACGCGACCCGCGAGGCGCGGCGCCCCTGGCGAAAGATCGCCGTAGGTCCGCACGAAGCCCGCGGGAATCGCGCGCACAGCGGCGAGGATCTGATCCGGCGCCCGGCCTGCCACCAGGCGCGCCATGCTAGACGCGACGAGAGGCCTTGCGCGGTCACAAATGCATGGCTAAAGCCGTATACGTCACACGTGTCTGCTGACTCGAGCGATGAGGAGTTGCTGGTCGCCGGTGGAGCGCATGGATTTGCGCTGCTGTACGAGCGCCGCTACCCGTTGATTCGCGGCTATCTGCGCCGGCGGGTCGGGTCGCACCCGGACCTCGTGCTCGACCTCGTCGCGGAGACTTTTGCGCGCGCTCTCGAGCGCCGCGAGCAATTCGACCCGCAGCGTGGCACCGCGGTCGGGTGGTTGGTGGGGATCGCTCATCATCTGCTGCTCGAAGCGGCGCGCAAGGGGCGCGTGGCGGACGCTTCGCGCCGCCGTCTGGGCATGCAGCGGATCGTCGTCGCGGACGAGCAGCTGGAGATGATCGAGCGAGAAAGCAGCTCGGAGCTCGAGCGGTCGCTAATGGGGCTTCCGCGGGATCAACGCGAGGCGGTCGAACGGAGGGTGCTCGAAGAAGAACCGTATGCGGTGATCGCGGCGCAAATCGGATGCTCCGAGCAGATTGTTCGAAAGCGCGTTTCGCGGGGTCTTGCGGCGCTGAGACGCAGGATGAAGGAGAGCGCATGAGGGACCCGTACAAACTGCTGGGCCGCCAGCTGATAGCGGCCGCCGAAAGGCTTGAAGCTCATGCCGGCGTCAACGGTCGCGTGCGATCTTGGTTTTCGCACCGGCTAAACGCGTCCGCGGTGGCCGCTGTGCTGGTGTTGGGAGGAGGGGCAGCGGCAGTCGCTGCGACCGGCCTGCTGAGCGGCTCGCCCGTCGAACCGGAAGTGAAGCTGACCCCGGTGACTGGCAACGGCTTGCCAATTGCAGGCGCGCCCGGCGGTCTTATAGTCCGCGCCGCCGACCCCAAAGGCGGGATCCCCTGGGGCATGCGGCTGTTCCCCACCACACGCGGACAGGTGTGCGTGCAGGTCGGCCGCGAACACAACGGTCAGCTGGGCCAGCTCGGAGTCGACAGCGCGTTCGGCGATGACGGCCGCTTCCACGTGCTCGCGCCGGATGCGCTGCCGCCGGGTTACGGAGGCGGCTCCAGCCACGTCGAATGCGTCCTGTCGGGGCAGACGCTGATCTTCGAAGACGCCAACGCCGACCGCAGCGCGGTGCGCCTGCTTCCCGAGGAGTTCCGCGAGCCCCCGAAGAACCCAAAGCATCGCGAAATCCCCCCCACGGATAACCTCCGGGCGCTTGCTTACGGGTTACTCGGTCCGCATGCCGTCAGCGTCACCTACCGGACCCCAGACGGGCTTAGGACGATACCTGTGCGCGGTCGCGAGGGCGCGTTTTTGATCGTCGAGCCGGCCGGATACATCAAGAGCCCCTCGCTTGTCGGCGCCTCAATCGTCGGCGGTCAGGTCACCACAGGCGCGCTCGATATTGCCGTGCCGATGCAGCAGCACGTCAGCACGCTGATCAGCGCAGCGACCTTTCGCGTTGGTTCGAAACTCTGCTCGTTGGGGACCGGCTCGCCCATCCACGCGGCCTGTCCCGCGCATCGCGCCTACGAGCCGCAGAGATGGTTCACGCCTACGCGTAGCCTGCACGCTCCTGTCGGCCTGACATTACTCCTCCAGTCGCCCGGGGCCTGCAAGGCGGCTTTCCTGCTCGACCCCTGCTACAAGGGCGAAGTCGAGTTCAGCGCTCCATACGCGGTCACCACCGCAGCGACCGATTACGTGATCCAGTCGCACGCCGAGTGCAAGATTGGGGGTCGGCCAGAATCGGGTTGGGCGTTGGAACGCGACGTCAAGCGCCACCAGCTTGTGAGGACAGTCTCTCTCGGACTGTTCGTGCTCGCGCCCTCCTGCGCGGCCCACGAGTCCTTCGAAGTCACCTTCCAGAACCTGCACGGCCCGTCGCCGGCTGATCCACACGAATCGGTAGTCATCGGCACGGTCTTCATGAGCGATGCCAGATACCCAAGCGGAGCGCGAGTTACCGGACTGCAATAGCTCGCGCTTGATGCCCGTCGCCCCTGCCAATCTCTACAGAGACCACGCGGCGCCGACCGGGCCTACGGCACGAGGACGTCGGCCATCCCCGCCAAGGGGGGGCGCGCTTTCAGCTTGACACCCTACTCAGCATAGGTTACGTTGTGCAACTTACGTGACGTAGTTCGCGAGAAGGAGCGGGCCCGGGCGGGACGGAAGCGCGCCTCGCTCACACAGAGCAGGTTCAACTGGGGTCCCTGCGCGAGCGGCTGCGGGAATCCTTCGCCACCGGGTCATCGCGACCGCACGAGAGGAGCCGCATGGGGGCCAAGGCGATGAAGGCGAAGGCGGTAGTGGGGTTCGCGTTCTGCGTGTCGCTCGTAATGGCCTCGACGGGAACCGCGCTGGCCGCCAAGGAACAGCTGGCGGTGCACCTGCTCTCCAACCGCGCCGACCTGATCTCCGGCCCAGAAGCGCTCGCCTCGGTGGCGCTCCCCGCGAATGTCGCGCCCTCGTCGGTGAAGGTCACGCTCAACGGGAAGAACGTCACCAGCGAGTTCGCGCTGCGGCCGAATGGGTCCTTCGAGGGCCTGGTGACCGGTCTAAAGCTCGGAAAAGACGTGCTCGCTGCCAAGGCCAGGCGCGCGAAGGCCGGCCAAGTCGCGATCTCCGACCACCCGATCGGCGGGCCGGTGACGGCCGGTCCGCAGGTGCGGCCATGGCGCTGCAAAAACGCGCACCCGACAGACGCCCAGTGCGACGAAGCGCCGACGTACACCTACAAGTACAAGAACGCGGCCACGGGATCGTTCGAGGAATACAACCCCTCGAGTCCGCCGGAAGGCGCGCTGATCGAAAACGTGACGACCGAAAACGGCACCACGGTCCCGTACATCATCCGCAGCGAAACGGGGTACGAGGACCGCGACCAGTACCAGGTCACGGCGCTGTATCAGCCCGGCAAGCCGTGGGAACCGTGGGCGCCCCAGCCGCAGTTCAGTCACAAGCTGCTGATCACGGGCGGCTCGGGGTGTGGCTTCGAATACGAGTCCGCCAGCGCCCCTTCGACCACCGAAGGAACGGCGGAAACAGCGCTGCACGCGGGGTTCGCGGTGATGTCGACCGCGCTCGACAATGCCGGCCACAACTGCAACATCGCCACCCAGGCGGAGTCGCTCATCATCGCCAAGGAGCACCTGATCGACCGCTACGGCACGCTGAAATTCACGATCGGTCAAGGCTGCTCGGGCGGTTCCCTGACGATGGACCAGGTGGCGAACGCCTACCCCGGCGTCTACCAAGCGCTGCTGCCGTCGTGCACCTTCCAGGACGCGTGGTCCAATGCCAACCAGCTCGTCGACGACCACCTGGCGCTCAAATACTTCGAGGACCCGGCCGCGTGGGGGACCGGCGTCGCGTGGACGCCAACGCAGATGAGTGAAGTGACCGGCCGGCCGGACCCGGTGGGCGCGTCCGTGTTTGACGTCGTCTTCTGGGAAACGGCTGTCGACCCGACGAGCAACTGCACCGTGACGAGAAACTGCCCGGGCCTCGAAGCCAGCGAAACCTACAACCCCGAATCCAACCCCGGTGGCGTTCGCGCGACGCTTGCCGACTACATGATCAACGTGTTCGGCCGGCGCCCGGAAAGCGTCTGGAGCCCGGTCGAGAAGAAGCTCGGACACGGCTTCGCGAACCGTCCGGTCGGCAACGTCGGCGAGCAGTACGGCCTCAGGCTGCTGCTCGAAGCAAAGATCTCTCCCGCGCAGTTCGTCGACCTCAACCAGAAGATCGGCGGTGCGAACATCGACGGCGAACCAACCACCGGTCGCATGTCGTCACAGGAACCGGGGCTGGCCAATGCCTACCGCTCCGGCGCGGTCGACGAGGCCAACAACCTCACTGACATCCCAATCATCGATGAAGCAGGGCCCAAACCTGAAGGCATACACGACGACTTCCGCATCTGGTCGCTGCGCGCGCGCCTGGAACGCGAAGAGGGTCACTTCCCAAAGAACCAGGCGATCTGGTTCGGGCAGGACACCGAATCCTACGAACCCGAACGCTTCCAAGCGATGAACGAGTGGCTGAACGCGATGGAAGCGGACAAAACCGCGGGGCGCACGATCGGCGAAAAGGTCAACGACGACCGGCCGGCGGGCGCGCGCGATCGCTGCACCGACAACGAAGCGACCGAAGGCATCGTGCAAATAGTTGAACTCAACGGCGAAAAGGTGTGTCAGTCCCCGCTGTATGAGACGAAGTTCGCGATCGGCCGCGTCGTCGCCGGCGAGTCGCTCGCGGCGGACAACCTGGAATGCCAGCTCAAGCCGCTCAACCGGGCGGACTACCCCGGGGTCGAATTCACCGAAGAAGAGTGGGTGGCGCTCGAGAAGACCTTCCCGGGCGGGGTGTGCAACTTCGACTCGCCCGGCGTTGGCCAGCAGCCGACAGTCGCGTGGCAGACATACCAGGCCGACGCCGGCGGCGGTGCCGCCGTCTACGGCGGCATGGCGCTCGGCGCCGCTCCGGCCGGCTCGGGCGAAGGCTGGACGAGCGAAACGTTCGCCGGCTGGCTGAAGTAGGCACAGCGTGCGACGTCTCCCGTTCAGTTTGGCGTTCAGGGGTCGACGGTCCGCGGCGCTGAAATGGAACCCGACAGCGCGACCTACACGATGACGAGCCCCGGCTTCACCATGCTGGGGCTGCCGACGATCACTGCGCACGTCGCCACGACGGGCCCGTACGGGCACATCGACGCGCGGCTGTGGGACGTGCTCCCCAGCGGCGAAGAGATCCTGATCACCTACGGCGTCTACCGCCTGACCGAAATGTAGGGACGGCGCGCGAGAAACGGGTCGCAAGCGCGACGGCGCCCCGGCTGCCTACAGTGGGCCTATGAGCGGCCGCAGCGTGCCCGGTGGAGTTGTGCATCAGCTGCCCACGGACCTGCGTGCGGCGCTGATCGGCAACGCCACCGCGCTCGGTGCCTGGGAGGACATCACGCCGTTGGCGCGCAACGAGTTCATCTGTTGGGTCGAGGATGCCAAGCAGGCCACAACGAGGGAGCGCCGCATTCGTCGGACCCAGGAAGAGCTGGAGGAGGGCCAGCGTCGGCCCTGCTGCTGGCCCGGGTGCAAGCACCGCGAGCGCACCGGCAGGTAGCGGCTAGCCTGGACAACGGTCGCCTCCGACGGCAGCCGGACATCCGACCGATACCGCGGTGGGTGACTGCCTCCGATTCGGTGCGGGCCGGTCGGTGGGGCCGGGCCAGGGGCGGGACGCGCCCGGTTGTGGGTCTAATCGTTCGGTCGGGAGCTCGATCCCGAGTAGGCGGGTGGTGCGCGACAGGATGAGGCAAGCAAACAGCTACGCAGCCAGCAGGCTCGAGACGGCTTTATCAGAGCGCCTGCCCGCCCCCGCGCTTGTGCTCATGGGCATCGCCTCCGTGCAGGTGGGCGCGGCGTTTGCGACCAAGCTCTTCGTTCATCTCGGGCCCGCCGGCACCGTCTTGGTCCGAGTCCTGTTCGCCGCCGTCGTTCTGTGCGCGATCTGGCGTCCCAACCTGCGAAGGCACACGTCCAGCGAGCTTCGCCTCGCGGCGCTGTTCGGACTATCGCTTGCGTTCATGAACCTGAGCTTCTACGAGGCGCTCGACCGGATCCACCTGGGGGTCGCTGTGACGCTCGAGTTCGTCGGGCCGCTCGCCGTATCGCTGGCCGGGTCGCGTACCAGGCGGGACGTCGGGTTGGCAATGCTGGCGGGGACCGGGGTGGCGCTGCTCGGCGGCTTCGGCGCGTCGGACGCCCTGGGGGTGGTATTTGCGCTTGTGGCAGGGGGCTTTTGGGCCGCGTACATCCTGCTGAACGCGCGGGTCGGGCGCAGCTTCAGCGGCGGCGGAGGACTTGCGATCGCGATGGCGATTGGCACGGTCCCGCTGCTCCCGTTCGGGATTGCCGACGCCGGCGCTCGGCTCCTGCACCCGGAATTCCTGGCGGTTGGCCTCGCGGTCGCGATGCTGAGCTCGGTGGTGCCGTATTCGCTCGAGCTCGAGGCGCTACGCCGAATCCGCCCGCAGGTGTTCGGTGTGCTGATGAGCCTCGAGCCAGCAATGGCCGCGCTCGCGGGCCTCGTGGTGATCGGCCAGGGGCTGAGCTTGATCGACGTGGCTGGCATCGCATTGGTCATCACCGCCAGCGCCGGAGCCACGTTGGGCGCCCGCGCCGCGCCGGTTTCGCTGGACGCCTGAGCGGCGATCTTCCTTAGCCACGCTTCGATCGAGAAGCGCGAGCGCGGTGGCAGTGGCTACCGCGCGTCCCGCTCTACGACAACTGTGCCGGCGGGCGCTAGGCCGGAGCGTCAACGACCAGAGGCTCTTCCGCGGTGAGCGCTCGCAGCTCGGCCATTGACTCTCCCATCAGCTCGGTAAGGCCGGGCCCGCTGCGCCGGGCGACCCAGCGCTCGAAAGAGACGCGGAAGATCGCAATCGCAATATCCCCCATGAGGGCTGCGCCGGGATCGCCCACACCGCGCTTGCGCAGCGCCCCGGCCACCCCCGCTGCCAGCGCCGCGAGCTTGTCCAGCTCGCGCTCGCGCAGCTCGGGGCTGGCGGCGACTATGGCCTGGCGCTGACGCGCAAAGGCTCGACCGCGGAGCTCCTCGAGCATCGCGCTCGCCGCCTCGATGCCGGCGATGGCCGCCTCCAGCGGCGTGGCGGAGTCCGGTGCGGACGCGACAGCGGACACCACGAGGTCCTGCAGTTGCGTTGCGCCCGCGAACAGGATCTCGCGCTTGTCGGCGAAATGCCGAAAGAAGGTCCGCTCGGTGAGCCCCGCGCGCTCCGCGATCTGCGCGGCGGTGGTCTGCTCAAAGCCGCGCTCGCGGTACAGCTCCATCGCGGCCTTTTCGAGGCGGCCGCGCGGGTCGGGCTCCCAACGGGTCATACGACATATCGTAGCGATGACAGTCACTGACATCTCTCTGCTACTCTGACGTCAGTAGCTGACATCACCCGCCGTGCTGTTTCCCGGCGGCTCTAACTGGAGGTTCTGAGATGCGTGTTTTCGTCACAGGCGCGACCGGCTTCATCGGATCGGCCGTCGTTCAGGAGCTGCAAGGAGCCGGCCATCAGGTCGTGGGGCTGGCCCGATCGGACTCGTCGGCCGACGCTCTTGCCGCCGCAGGCGCGGAGGTCCACCGCGGCTCGCTCGAGGACCTCGACAGCCTGCGCGCGGGCGCCGAGGCGTCAGACGGCGTGATCCACCTCGGCTACATCCACGACTTCTCGAAAATGGAGGAGAACGCGCGCGTCGATCGCACCGCGATCGAGACGTTAGGCGACGCGCTCGCGGGCTCGGACCGCCCCCTCGTCATCGCCAGCGGGACGCTGCTGGTGGCGCCGCCCGGTCAGACCGCGACCGAGGCGGATGCGGGTGTCCCCGCCGGGGATGCAGTAGGTGGCCGGCGCCAAAACGAGCAGGTGCTTTTGGCTTTCGCCGACCGCGGCGTGCGCAGCGCGTCGATTCGGCTCACGCCGACCGTCCACGGTGCGGGCGACCATGGCTTCGTGCCGATCATGATCGGCGTCGCCCGTGAGAAGGGCGTCTCGGGCTACGTCGGCGACGGTCGCGCGCGCTGGCCCGCCGTGCACCGACTCGACGCCGCGCGCTTGTTTCGCTTGGCCCTCGAGAACGCGCCCGCTGGCACCGTGCTACACGCGGTGGCAGAGGAAGGCGTGCCGGTCGGCGAGATTGCAGAGGTAATCGGGCGCCACCTAGGCGTGCCAGTGGAGTCGATCTCGCCGGAGGGCGCCTTCGAGCACTTCGGCTTCCTCGGCGCTCTTCTCGGCCTCGATTCCCCGGCGTCGAGCGTGCTCACGCGTGAGAGCTTTGCGTGGTGGCCCGAGCAGCCTGGACTGATCGAGGACCTCGACCAAGGTCACTACTTCAAGACCGCGGCCCCCGTCGCGTCGTAGGGCCGAGGCGCTCGGCCTCCCGCGCGGCAGGAGGCGTCTGGCACTCGGGAGAATCTTTACAACCCAACCGCGCCACAGGACTAGGATGCCGCTTCCAGATCGTGTGGCGTTCAGCAGCCACCTCGCTTGCGGCTCTCGCTCTGACCCCGCTGCTTGCCTTCGCCGCGCCGGCGAGCAGCGGCGTCGCGAGCGCGGCCGGCGGATCGGTTCCGGTCGTTACCACCGAAGCGCCAACCGAAGTTCGCTCGACGGCTGCCACCCTCGCGGGCACGGTCGACGCGAACGGATCCCTGGTGACCGAATGCTGGTTTGAATACGGCCCCACGACAAGCTTCGGGCAAAGGATCCCTTGCGCGCAGCCGGTCGGAGGATCCTCGGCATCAGTCCATGTGTCGGCCGCGATCAGCGGCCTCAAAGAAGCGACGGTGTACTACGTGAAGCTACGCGCGAGCAGCGCGGCCGGCACGGGAGAAGGGGTGACAGAGCCGCTTGAAACGACCCGCGGAGCGCCGCCGGCCGCGTCGACGGGACGCGCGATCGCCGCGGAAAGCACGGTGACGTTCATCGGCTCGGTCAACCCCGGCGGGTCCGTGGTCACGAGGTGCGCGTTCGAATACGGACCCACGACCGCTTACGGGCAGAGCGCTCCCTGCGCGCAGCCGCTGGGAGCAGGGTCGAACCCAGTGCAGGTAACGGCTCACAGCGGCGTGCTGGCGGCGAACGCCATCTACCACTTCAGGCTGACGGCGGCCAACCGCGCCGGCCCGCCTACGGCAGCGACGTGTTGTTTGGAACGACCGACTCGGCAACGAGCCCGCCCGTCTGGACGCCTGGTAAGCCGACCACGGAATCGAGTTGGGCTCAATACCCCGAAGATCGTTCTCCCCGGGGCGGAACGGGAGCCGAAGGCAGCCAACACGGACGACCGGTGTCCGCGGCGATCGCGCGTTGCCTGGCGCTGCAGGAACCCACCCGTAACGCGTGTGTGGCAAGCGTCGGAGACTGGCGCCGCCTAGACTCCGGGCTGTCGATCTACCACTGCGCGGCCGAGGCTCTAGCCAGCCTCACCGACTTCCCCACCGACGACCTGCGCGCAACATCGGCCGCCTCGTTGCGCGCAAGAGCGGCGAACACGAGCGAGGCCGGTTGGCCCCGCGACGAATGTTTGAAGATGGACAAGGGCCAGGCGGGGCTGCGCCACACGATCGTCGGCGTACCGCGCCTGCACAACTGGCTTCTGGGCGGCTATGGCAGCGGCACGATCATCGGCGGCCACGCGGGAGACGTGATCTGGGCCGACTACCACGAATGCTGTTGGCCGCGTCAAACCGCGGTGATCCACGCGGGAAACGGGCGCAACGTG
>DASZFR010000196.1:0-18266 GCA_035939635.1 Solirubrobacteraceae bacterium | reverse complement strand
ACGCTTGAATTTCGCGGGCAGTTTGTAGTTCTGCGTCGTGCCCGCCGCCGCCGGTTCGGGTGCCCCAGCCAGCGCTTTGGCGTGTTCGAAGTTTTCGGGCGTGATCGGCTGCGCCGACGTGACGATCTGGTAGGAGACGGCTTTGCCGCACATCAGCTCGTTGCCCGGCGCGGTCCAGCTCAACACGCCACTGTTGATCGTCGCGTTCAGCGGCACGCCGGGCGGCACCGCGTCGCGGGTGTAGTCGCCCGAGTTGGCGATGTCGTGGTGGAAGTTCGGCCACGAGCTCGGTGAGCACGCACCGGCCGGGGTTGTGTACACCGCGAGGGTGCCTTCGCGCGTGAGCGACACCACGTCCTTCTTGGCGCCCGGGTTGGTGTCGATCGTGCCGAGCGACCCGAGCGTCGGCGTGGCGACCGTCCAGCCGCCGGTCAGCTTCGGCCAGGCGGTCGACGCCGGCAGTCCTTCGGCTCCGAAGGCCTGGAGGTCGAGGGACGCGGTCCCCGCCAGGACCTCCTGCTTGGGCGCTTCGCCGGTGATGTCGCCGACCGCCTGCCCGGTGATGAAGCCGAGGTCGTTGTTTACGGCCGGGTATCCCGATACGTACGCGCCGGTGTTGGCGTTCCACGCCGCGGTGAAGTCCTGGCTGCCTTTCTGGTAGTCGGGCGCGACGACGTCGAGGGCGCGCAGCAGGCCGGCGTTGGGCGCGAACATGTCGATCGTGGTCCCGTCGAGCGTGCCGAAGGCGGGCTCGCCCACCGCCGGGAACGAAGGCGTGTCGGACTTGGTTTTGCCCGAGCCGGCTTCGGTCTGGAGCACGTTGTCCTTTTCTTCGGTCTTGCCGTAGCAGGAGCTGCCGTCCGGGTTGAGCAGGTAGCCGGGGCCGGCGTCCGGCGTTACTCCGATCTTGAGGCCTTCCCCGCCTTCCTTGCACAGCACCGGCGCCACGACCGGCGAGCCGTTTATGCCCTCGCCCACGTCAGGGAGCAGGCCCGCGTTGATGATGCCGATCTTCGCCGGCCAGCCGCTGCGGAACGCGCTCGAGCTGCATTTGGAGCTCGCGCACGTGAAGCCGCCTGTCGCCGCGGAGGAGGGTTCGGATGAGTAGCCGCCCGCCTTGATCGCGTACACGCGGCTGTTCGCGAAGTTGAGCACTTTGCTGATGCCGAGAGCGGTCACGCTCGCGGAGGTGACGCCTGCAGCGTTGATTTCACCTTCGTTGCCCTGTTTGACGAGGTACTCCTCATTGGATCCGACGATGATGCTCGGCGGCTTGCCGGCGCCGTCGAGGTAGGCCACCGCGGGCGTGTCCACGATCTTGCCCTGGTCTTCGTCTTTGTTCTGGCCGTTGGGCACGTTTGAGTTGAACGTGATCTCGTTGCTCGTCGCGTCCACCGCGGCGACCTTTTCCGGGTCCTCGACGAGCACCGGGAAGCCGCTGACGGCGCTGCCGTTGGGGTGCCAGGCGTAGACGTGGCGGTCCTCGCCCGCGGCGATGATGTCCAGGCCCTTGCCGGCAGCGGCATCCAGTTTCGCGAGCACCGGCGAGGTGATGAAGCCGGCCTCGGTGCGCTCGCGCGTGCCGTAGCGCTGGTGCACCCAGCCGCCTTCGCCGGCCAGCGGCCCGCCCGAGTAGTTCGGGTTGGATGCCTGGTGGAAGATCCGCTGGCCTTTGGCGTTCCACGCGTACATGTTGCCCTGCAGGTCGCCGGCGATGACGTCGAGTTCGCCGTTACCGGACAGGTCGCCGACGGCCGGCGCCTCGAGCACCGGGGCGTAGTGGGGACTCGGAAGTTCGCCGGTCGAGAACGCTTTCTCGCCGGTGCGCGCCGGCAGCGCTTCGGTGTGCACGGGCCAGCCCGGCAGGTCGGTCATGGCGCCGGTGGCCGGGTTGTACTGGAAGGCGTGGATCCAGCCGTCGGAGTTGGCAACGATCATCTGGTTTGAGTCCTTGCCCGCCAGATCCGCGAGCACGGGGCTCGCGTCGCCGTCGCCTTTCATCTCGATGGGAAAGCCTTTGAGCATTTCCGCGTCGCGGTGCAGGAACAGCTGGCGGCGGTCCTCGCCGGTCATCGCCGGGCCGGGGGCGCCGCTGGCGCTGGAGACCACCACGCGCACCGTGAACGCGTACGGGAGCGTGTTGGGGCGACCGTTTGAGGTCTGTTCGGTGCCTCCGTTCTCGTTGCCGGTGAACGAGGTCGGGTCGCCTTTGGGGAACATCGCCTCAAGCGCCGCGGTGCTCTCCGTGGCCAGCAGGCCGCTGAAGGGCGAGGAGTGCGCCGTTGTTCCGTCGCAGTAGGACGAGGCGACTTTGGCGAAGTCGCCGCTCGAGCTGGTCGGCGCGTTGTTGGGCTGGGCGCCGGGCGCAACTTCAACGCGGCAGGTGTATCCGGTGCGCGCGCTGACGTAGCCGTCGATCGCGATGGAGGACTGGCCCGGGTCCAGCTGCTCGAACCATTCCGGTGAGGTGATGTCAGCCTCGGGCGGGATCCAGCCTTCAGCGGCAGCCGCGGCGGCCTTGTACGCGTCGATGCGCCCGTAGCCGGTGAACTCGTCCGCGCCCTTGCGCGTGGGGAAGCGGGACGTGTCCGGCAGCGGGCCCTCGACGCCGCCTTTCTCGTCGCCCGCGAAGGTGCTGTTGTTGTTGGGGTCGGTGCACGTGGGCGTCATGCCCACGCTGCAGGCAGTTTCGGGCTGCAGCGCAGTGTTGATGTCGTCGGCCTGGCCGCCTTCACCCTGATCGGCCGGCGCGCTCCCGCTCGACTTCGACAGCGACGGCGAGGAGCCGTTGACAGACGTTTCCTTGATGTTGCCGGAGGCGACCAGCTGGCGCACCTCATCGGCCGTGATCGCACACGGCGAGCCGTCGACGCGCGTGCAGTCTTTGGCGGCGGCCAGTTTGGCGCCGCTCGCGCAGCTGCCGTACAGCGGCGCCCCGCAGGCGTTCAGCGCCGCGCCGTAGACGAGCCCCGTCACGCCCGCGGCCTTCTCCGTGGCCTCAGACGAGCACGAGGTGGCCGGGATCGAGAGGTCGATGCGCGAGCCGAAGTTTGTGCAGCCGTCGAGCTGCAGGTAGGAGGGCGGCTGGGTTGTCGCCGGTACGCCTTCGAAGCTCGCCGGGCCTTCGACGGCGTTTACGACGACGGTGTGGGGAAGCGAGCCGGGCTGGTTGTGGTGCTCGGCCTCCTCGTCGGCGGCCGAGGCGATCACGGTGACGCCGTGGTTGTAGGCGTAGTCGATCGCCTGACGCGCGAACACGGGATCGTCGTAGGTGCCCAGCGCCTCCTGGATGATGCTCACGCCGCGATCGGTGCCGTAGATCGTCGCTTCGGCGAAGCGTTGCGCGGTGGCCACGAATGACTCGCCGACGCGCAGCGACATGATCATGCAGTTGGGACAGACGCCGGTCTGTGCGCCTGGGTTGTTGGCTTCCGAGGCTGAACCTGCGGCCTCGCCCGACCCGTGTCCGTACTGGACATCGTCGAAGGGGTCGTTGGTGTTGTCGACGTAGTTCCAGCCCGTGATGTCGTTGGCGTAGCCGTTGTGGTCGTGGTCGATGCCGTCGCTGAAGGCAACGATCAGATCCTCCGGCGTCAGCATCCCGGGAGGGCCGTTGCGGCATTCCTTGGTCGTCGGCGGGAACGTGCACGTCGGATAGCTCAGGACTTTGGCCACGCGCGAGTCACACGCGTAGTCGCGCACGTTGAAGACGCCCTGGCCGATCACGTCGTAGGGGATCGGGCCGCTCCCGCCCGGCGTGCCGCCTGGGAAGGCGCCGTTGACGTCGTAGTCGCCTCCGGTGGCCGCGTGCGCGGTGGCGCAGTTGACACCGGTCGAGGCGTCGAACGTTTTCGTGAGGTCGACTTTCGGCGCCGGCAGCTCGCCCGGGTTGAGCAAATACTTGCCGCGCAGCCCGGTCATCTTGCCGGCGTCGTTCCACTCGATCCCCGAGTCGAGCTCGGCGATCGTGACGTCCGGACGGCCGACGGTCACCTCAAAGCCCGTTCGCACCGGGGTGCCGGCGGGGATGCAGGAGCCGCTTTCCGCCGGGGCGGTGGCGAACGCGTCGACCAGGCTCATCCCGGTCACGCCGCACTGCTCGTCGGTCTGCGAGTTGTTCTGTTTGAGGCTCTGCGATTCTTCGATTTCGCGCAGTTGCTGCTGCTTTTTCTTGCGTTCTTCTTCGCTCAGGGAGTGGTTTTCTTTGAGTTCTTTTTCGAGCAGTTCCTTTTCTGCCTGGCTCGGGTTCGCGATTGGCGGCACCTTGGGCGTCGCGGCGAACTTCCACCCGTTCCCGCCGATGTTGGTCGGCGTCTGCCCCGGCGCGAGCTTCCAGCTGGCCGGTTCCCCGGGCGCGCCGGCGCCGACGTAGGGGAATTCGGCGAACGCCTGCCGTGCGGCCGAGGCGAAGCCCGCGGCGACGAGCAGCGTTGCCAGCGCGAGCTTGGAGCGAGCGCCAAAAATGCGAATCGACGCCGCGCCTATAAGCGCGGCGCCGACCCGCTTGCCCACCCACTGGGCAGCTTTGAAAACTCGGTTAGCGCGCCCCCGCTGCTCCCTCATACCCCCTCTTTCAAACTGCAACACATCGGGTTACAATTCGTCGCCGACGGAACGTAGCCTACGGCTTGTAGCAAGTCAAGAATGTAAGCTACGGTTTGTAATGTCGCGAATGTAAGCTACAGTTTGTAAGGACCCCTTATGGCCAAGAGTCCAACAGCACACCAAGGCAGCGTCAACGGCTACAAGCACGGCCGTGTGCCGCGCGACGTGCGCAGGACCCAGCTACTTGAGCTCGCGGAGCAGCTCTTCATGGAGAAGGGCTACGGCGGCTTCTCGATCGACGACCTCTGCCGCGCCGCCGGCGTGAGTCGCCCGATCGTGTACGAGCACTTCGGGTCCAAGGACGGCATCTACATCGCATGCCTGCGCCGCATCCGCTCCGAGCTCGAAGCCGCGCTGCTGGCTGCCGCCGGTGACGGCGCCGACCTCAAGAGCACGACCGAGAATGCGGCCGAGGCCTGGTTTTCGATCGTGCAGCGCGACCCGCAGCGGTGGTCGCTGGTGTACGGCGGCACGACCGGATTGGTCGGGCCTCTGGCCGACCAGCTCGCCGAGCTGCGCGACACCACCGTGGCCCAAATCGGGCTGGTGCTGCGCCAGTACGCGCCGAACGCAAGCGACGAGGAGCTCACGCTGTGGTCCCACGCCGTCTCGGGGGCGGGCGAGCAGCTCGGCCGCTGGTGGCTGCGCCACCCAGGTATCCCGCGCAAGCGGATCGTCGCCTTCTACGCGGACTTTCTCTACGACTCGGCGATGCACGTGGTCGAAGCCACCTCAAAATCGGCGCCTGCAAAGGCGGCTCGCAACGGCGGCAAGGCCGCTGCCAAGTCCGCCTCGCGCAAGGGCTGACAGAAGACCTTCGTCGCGCCCGGCGCCCCGCACGCGCCGGACGTCCGCCGAGGCGGGTTGACCGGCGCGTTCGGCGGGTGTATGACGTCTGCAGCGATGACGCCAGGCGGCAGCCGGGACACGCGAGCGAACGCCACGCGCAGGCGGATCGGCCTGTCGGGTCTGCTGCGGCCCGTGCGCAGGCGCCGGCGAGTCGAACGCTCCTACGCCGAGGAGGAAGTGCGCGACCGCATCTACGGCTGGCACAGCGGCAGCGTCGAGCGCCCCGAACCGCGCGACTCCTACCCGCACCCGCTGGCGCAGCCGCCGCGTCGCGGGCGCCCGCGCTAGCGGCGTGCGGTAACCGCGAAAGGCGAGGCCGCGCACCCAACGGCAGCGGCGTATAGTCGGCGCCTTGGCGAGCGCCGGAAAGGGGAGGCGATGTCACAACCGTCAGAGCTTGCGTGGCTCGACGCGACCGAGCAGGCGCGCTTGGTGCGCGAGGGCGAGGTTTCTGCGCCGGAGCTCGTGCAGGCGGCACTGGCGCGTATCGAGGCGCTGAACCCGCAGCTCAACGCGGTCATCACGGACCTGTCCGAGAAGGCGCTCGCGGCCGCGCGCGGCGACTTGCCCGACGGTCCGTTTCGCGGAGTGCCGATGCTGCTCAAGGACCTCGCGTGCCATTCCGCGGGCGACCAGTTTCACGAGGGAATGGCCTTTCTCAAGGGCATCGGCTGGAGCGAACCACACGACACGTACCTCGCGGCGGCGTTTCGCCAGGCGGGCTTTGTGTTCGCCGGCAAGACCAACACGCCCGAGCTCGGAATCCTGCCCACAACCGAGCCGGCGGCCTACGGCCCCACCCACAACCCATGGGACCTCGAGCGCTCGCCTGGCGGCTCGAGCGGGGGCTCGGCCGCCGCGGTAGCCGCTGGGCTCGTGCCGGTGGCGCACGCCAACGACGGCGGCGGCTCGATCCGCATACCCGCGAGCCACTGCGGCCTCGTGGGGCTGAAGCCCTCGCGCGGGCGCGTCTCGCTGGGGCCCGACTTCGGCGACGTCATCTCGGGCCTGGTCTGCGAGCACGTGGTGTCGCGCTCGGTGCGTGACAGCGCCGCCGTGCTCGACGCGATCTGCGCGGCGATGCCCGGCGACCCGTACGTCGCACCCGCGCGCGAGCGCCCGTACGCGCTGGAGGTGGGTCGCGACCCCGGCCGGCTGCGGATCGGGATCCTCACCGACCCTCCGGGCGGGCAGGTTCAGGCGCATCCGGACTGCGTGGCGGCGGCGCAAGACGCGGCCCGCCAGCTTGAGGCGCTCGGTCACTTCGTGGTCGCGGCTGCCCCGAGCGGGCTCGAGGACCCCGACTACATAGCCTCGTTTCTGTTGCGCTGGACCGCGGGGGTCGCGTGGAACCTCAAATACTGGGAAGCCAAGACCGGACGTACGATCGAGGCTTGCGATGTGGAACCGTCCACGTGGGCGCTCGCCGAGCTGGGCCGCACGCACGCCGCCGCGGACTACCTGCGCGCCGTGGAGTACCACCAGCACGTCACGCGCACGCTCGCCGAGTGGTGGCAGGAAGGCTTTGACCTGCTGCTCACGCCTACCACCGCCGAGCCCGCCACGCCGCTGGGCGCGTTTGAGCACCCGCCCGATGAACCGGCGGCGCCGATCATGCGCGCGGTGCCGCTCGCGGTGTACACGGCCATGTTCAACTCGACTGGCCAGCCCGCGATCTCGCTGCCGCTGCACTGGACCGACGCCGGCCTGCCGGTCGGCGCGCAGCTCGTCGCGGCGTACGGCCGCGAGGACGTGCTGATCCGCGTCGCCTCCCAGCTCGAGCAGGCGGAGCCGTGGAGCCAGCGGCACCCCGCGCTCGCGCAGGAGCAGCTCAGCAGCGCCTGAGGCGCGTCAGGCGTCGCCGAGCACGAACACCGCGATGTTGCGGTGCGAGGCGCGGCGTTCGTACTGCGACCAGCCCGGGTAGACCCGCAGCCCCTCCTGCCAGATGCGATCGCGCGCCTCGCCCTCGGCGATCGTCGCGCGAAAGCGGCGGGTCACGCCGTGCACCGTCACCTCTCCGTTGGGATCGGCCAGCAGGTTGTAGTACCAGCCCGGATGGCGCGCCTGCCCGTAGTTTGAGGCGATCACCGCCAAGCCCTCGGCGGTCGGTAGCCCCAGCACCGGGACCGTGCGGGGCTTGCCGCTGCGCGCGCCGGTGGTGGTGAGGAACACAACCGGCAGCCCCGACACGAGGCTCGCCAGCGTGTGGCGCCCGCCCGTCATGCGGTTGATCGGCTTGTCGACGTGGTGCAGCACCCGCGCGAACATCCACGACCCGGGCCCGCTCGCCGCGAAGGTGCGCATCACGCGCTGCGGCGCGTTTGCGCGCGCGAACGAGAACTGATCTGCTCCCTTCCCGTCGGGAACGGCCTGCCCCTGCTCGCTCACGCCCGCCTCCTCATGCTCGCCGACCGCGCCGAGTCTACTTGCGCACCGGACGCGCGGTGCGGGTGCGCTGCGGCTCGGCTCAATGCCCCTCGCCGAGCGTCACGATCGCCGCGCTCGCCGGCGCCAGCTTGGCCACGAACGCGCCGGACGCGAAGGCGAGCGGCGCAGAGAGCGCGCCGGGGAAGCTGCCGTCGGGAGCCACGGCGGCCCCGCCAAAGGTCGTGCCGCCGATCGAGCTCGCCGCCGGCGCGGCAAGGCGCACGATGCTTGCCTTCGTGTATGAGGCGGGAGCCGACACCGTCACCGTCACCGGGGAGGCCGGCTGCGCCTTTTGCCGGCGCCTGCGCGGCTGCGGCAGCTGCGTGTCGTCGATTACCACGCGCAGCGAGCCGTCGGGCGCGCGCAGCGCGAAGACGGCGATGTCCGGAGGCGCGCTGTACGTCACAGGCACAAACGCGCACCCCTCCAGCGAGCGCAGCGCGAGCAGAGCGTAGTACTCGGCGCGCGCGTGCAGCTGCCCGTCCGGCAGCGCGCACAGCGGCGAGTACCACGGCGAGACGATGCCACCGGCGCCGCACTGCCCCACGCCCCCGTGGAAGTTGATCCCGCTTGCGCCTTGGCGCGCGGCCAGGAGCGAGAAGTCAAGCGCCCACAGGGCCGCGCCGAACGTGTCGCTCACGTGCGGCTGACCCGCGCAGGCAACCGAGTTGGCCTCGTCGATGCGCAGCGGCAGCGCGTTGGCCGCCGCGAGGCGCATCAGCGCTCGCAGCAGCCGCTGCTCGTTGTGCGCCACCCGTGTCCCCAGCAGCGACTGAAGCGACGCGCCGTGCACGAGCAGTCGCCCCCCGCTGCAGCGGTCAAGCGGGTAGTAGTGCGCCACCAGCGCGGCCAGGCCGCGGCCCTGCGCCTGCGCGTAGCTCGCCATCCACGCCGGCCCAGCGGTGTCGGGCCCGTACAGCGGCGCCGCCGCGCCGCCGGCAGCGAGCGCGGCCCGCAGCGAGGTGATTTCGGCCAGGTACTGCCCTATCCCCCACGGCGGTACGCGCAGGTGTTCGACGCCGAGCAGCGCGCGAAAAGGCGCGGACGGCGCGTGCGTGTAGAGGTCGGGCTCATTGCCGATCTCGACCGCCGCGAGCGAGCCGCCGAGCAGCGCGCTCGCGGCGAGGTCCTCCTGCACGAGCGCCGGCGCTTCGAGATGGCCGAGGTCGAGCCCGAGCAGCAGGCGCCAGGTGCTTTCTCGCATGAGCGCGCCGAGGTGTTCGAGATCTGCGGGCGCAATCGCCGTCAGCTGCCACGGAGCGGCGGCGGTCGCGGGTGGGCTCCAACGCGTGCGATCTACGCTCACGCCGGATATGCGCAGCAGGCCGGGACCGAGCGCACGCAGCAGCCGCGCCAACTGCGGCGACGGCGAGGACAGCGACGGCGACTCCAGGGACGTCGTCTCCCACGACAGCCCGAGGAAGCTCGCCGGGATGACCGCTGCGGCAGGCCCCGTGTGAACATCGACGGTCAGGTGCTGCGTCGCGTGCCGGCGAGAGGGCGCGTTGGGCGCTGACGCCGCCCGAGCGACCACGGGCCACGCCGTGAGCGCCCACAGCACCGCGGCGAGCACAAGCGCGCTCGCGGCGCGTCTTGGCCACGCCGGTGCGCGGCGGCATCGAGCGGACACGGAGTCGCCCGGGGCGCGGATGCGTGGCTCGATCGTCACCGCCCCCTTTGTGCCGCTGCGCTGCCTTCTGGGTCGGGTGCCGTCATCCGCTTGCCAAGCCGAGCATAATCCGCAGTCAGCGAGATGAGACAGGTAGGCCCCACCGATGCAGCATGGCTTGCGCTCGAGTCGCGCGACACGCCGATGCACGTCGGCGGCATGTTCGAGTTCACGCTGCCGGCCGATGCGCCGCCGGACTATCTCGAGCAGCAGGTGGCGCTCATGCGCCAGCCGAACACGGTCCCGCCCCCCTGGAATCTGAAGCTCGTCGAGCCGCCGCTGCTCGCCGGGCGCTTGCCCCTGATGCGCGAAATCCATGACGTGGACCTCGACTACCACGTGCGCCACTCCGCGCTGCCCCATCCCGGCGGCCAGCGCGAGCTCGGCGTGCTGGTGTCGCGCCTGCACAGCAACGAGCTCGACCTGCACCGGCCGCTGTGGGAGGTGCACGTCATCGAGGGGCTGGAACGCAACCGCTTCGCGCTCTACAGCAAGACCCATCACGCGCTGATCGACGGCGTCAGCGGGATGCGTCTGATCATGCGCGCGATGTCGAAAGATCCCGAGACCCGTGACACGCGACCGTTCTTCACCGTGGGCGAAGGCGAACGTCCGCACCGCCCCGCCGAGCATGATGGACACGGGCTTTTGTCGATGCCGCTGGACCTGTTGCGCGGAGGCGTCTCAACTCTCACGGGCATCACCCGCGCGGCTGCCGACCTCGGCCTGGCGGCCATCGATGACCGCCCGCTGCAGGCGCCCTACCGCGCTCCCGACTCGCTTTTGGGAGCCCATATCGGCGGGCAGCGGCGGTTTGCCACGCAGCAGTACGAGCTCAAGCGCCTGCGCCGCCTCGCCAAGACAGCTGAGGCCACGCTCAACGACATCGTGCTCTACCTCAGCGGCAGCGCGCTGCGCCACTACCTGGCCGAGCACGGGCGCGTGCCCGACCGGCCGCTCACTGCCGGCATACCCGTGAACCTGCGCGAGGCCGGCGACGAGTCGATGGGCACCAACGTAGGGATGATCGTCGCCGAGCTGGGCACGCACATCGCCAACCCGCGCGCGCGCCTGGACGCGATCAGGCGCTCGAGCGCCGAAGCCAAGCGCCACCTGTCCGAGCTGCCGCCGGCGGCGCGTACCTCCTACGGCCTTCTGATCAACGGCCCCTACATCATCGGGTTGCTCGCGGGCCTTGGCAGCCACGCGCCGATTCCGTTCAACCTCGGCATCTCAAACGTGCCCGGACCGCCCGAGCCGCTGTTCTTCAACGGCTCGCGCATGGACGCGTTGTTCCCACTGTCGCTTCTGCTCCAGGGCAACGCGCTCAACATCACCTGCATCAGCTACGCGGGCACGCTGAACTTCGGCTTCACGGGCGCGCGAGACACCCTCCCCCACCTGCAGAACCTGGCCGTGTTCATGGGTGAATCGCTCGACGAGCTCGAAGAGGTGCTGCTGGGCAAACGCACCAGCCCGCGCAAACGCGCGGCGGCGGCCGCCGCACAGCGCTGAGCGCGGCGGTGTCGCGCTTCACCGAGCCGCAGCTTTCAAGCGCGGCGCTTGTCACGATCGACGTACAGAGCGACGTGCTCGACGGGCAGCCACTACAGGTCCCCGGCTCCTCGCAGGCGCTCGGGGCGATAGCGCGCGTCGCGCAGGCGTTTCGCGCGCGAGGCCTCCCGGTCGTGCACATCGTGCGCCTGTACAAGCCCGACGGCAGCAACGTCGACCTGTGCAGGCGCGAGGCCGTGATTGGCGGCTGGCAGGCGCTCGCGCCAGACAGCGCCGGATCGCAACTGCCGCGCGAGCTGCTCGGCGAGCGCTGGGCGCCGCTTCGCTCAGAGGTGCTGCTCGCCGGCGAGGCGCAGGTACTCGGCGATCGCGAGGTGGCGATGTACAAGCCGCGCTGGGGCGCCTTCTTCCAGACGCGCCTGCAGGAGCATCTGACGAGTGCCGGCGTGAACACGGTCGTGCTGTGCGGCTTCAACTTCCCCAACTGCCCGCGCACCTCGATCTATGAGGCGAGCGAGCGCGACTTCCGCGTGGTCGCCGTCAGCGACGCGATCTCGGGGTTGTACGAGCGCGGGCGCGACGAGCTCGCCGCGATCGCAGTCACGCTGATGAGCGCCGGCGACGTGGTCGAACAGCTCGCCGGCGCAACCGCCGTGCACGGCGGCTGAGGCGCTACGCGAGCTCGGCGGCGATCGCGCTGAGCGCGCCGTCGACGTCCTCGGCGTTGACGTCGAGGTGACAAACCGCGCGCAGCGTGCGCGGGCCCATCGCGCTGAGCTCCACGCGGTCAGCCAGCCGCGCGGCGAGCGCGGGCGCGTCGTCCACGCCGAAGATCACGATGTTGGTTTGCACCGTTGCGGGGTCGAGGCTGATCGCCGGCAGCGAGGAGAGGCCCTCCGCGAGCCGGCGCGCGTGCGCGTGATCGGCCGCGAGGCGGTCGACATTGTGGTCGAGCGCGTACAGGCACGCGGCCGCGAGCACGCCCGACTGGCGCAGCGCGCCGCCTAGCATCTGCTTGAAGCGCCACGCCTCCTCGATCAGCTCGCGCGAGCCCGCCAGCACCGCACCCACGGGCGCGCCAAGCCCCTTGCTGAAGTCGATCCACGCCGTGTCGAACTGCGCCGCGTACTCGCTCGCCGCCACGCCAGAGGCGACCACCGCGTTGAGCAGCCGCGCGCCGTCGAGGTGCGCGCGCAGGCCCGCTTCGCGCGCGACGCCGACCGCATCGCGGATTGCCTGCAGTGGCCACACGCGCCCGCCGCCGAAGTTGGTCGTCTGCTCCACGCACACCAGGCGCGAGCGAGGCGCGTGGCGGTCGGGCACGCGGATCGCCGCGCGCAGCTGCTCGGCGCTGAACATGCCGCCCTCGCAGTCGATCGCGTACAGCATCGCGCCGGCGAGCTGGGCCGGGCCGCCCGCCTCGGCCATCACGGGGTGTGAGTTGCGCGCGAGGATCACCTCGTCGCCGCCGGGGCGCGTGTGCAGGCGCAGCGCGATCTCGTTGCACATGGTGCCGCTCGGCAGGAACACCGCGCTCTCGTGGCCGAGCAGCTCGGCGATGCGACGCTCGAGCTCGTTCGTCGTCGGGTCACGACCGCGCTGCTCGTCGCCCACCTCTGCGCGAGCCATCGCCGCGCGCATCTCGCGGCTGGGCTGCGTCTGCGTGTCGCTGTAGAGGTTGATCGGCGCCAAGCACCGCGCAGGCTAGTGCTTGCACGGCTCGCGAGGCACCGCGCACCACTGTTGAGGCGTTGCGCGGCAAACCCGCGGACCGGCGCGCCCCAGCGCCGGTCCGCGTCATCTTCGGTCCCTAACCTTGACGGCCCTACAGGGCGTAGGCTACTTTGCGTTACCGGCTACCCGGGGCGGGAGAAGTCAGCCGAAAGTCAAGTGCGCTCGAGGGAGGGCAAAGTGCGTCGATCGAGGATCCTGGGCCTACTGGCAGCTGTAGCGAGCGCAGGCGCGCTGTGGGGCGCCGCGGGCGCATTGGCGCCCGGCGGCGCCAGCGCGGCCGAATGCGGCGGTTTTGAAAACCCCTGCTCGCACGAAACCGCGCAGCAGTTCACCTACGGCAGCGTGCAGCGCGAAGACAGGCCCAACGACCCCAACTACGACCAGGCCGAGCCCAAACCCGGTCCCGCGACGACGTCGAACTTCTACGACGAGCGCTTTGACCTGTTCGGGTTCCCCTCCGAACTGACCACCAGCGCGCTCTACAACGTCGGCCCCAACGTCGGCAAACCGATGCCAGCCGGCTTCAACGCCGCCGGCGCCTGGAAGGTCGAGCGCGGCCGCCCCGACGCGGTCGTCGCGATCCTCGACACCGGCATCGTCTGGGGCGACACCGGGCTGCGCACCCAGATCCACATCAACACCGGCGAGCTGCCCTACCCGGAGCACTCAAACGGCACCTCATGCGGCACCTACGAATGCGACAAAGCCGCCGGCGGGCCCGGCGAAACCGGCGTGATCAACGTCGAAGACTTCAAGGAAGACCCGCGCGTGAGCCTGTCCTACGCGGGGCGCAGCGGGCCCGGCGGCCTGATCACGGGCCAGGACCTGATCCACGCGTTCGGCGACTGCAAGATCGAAAACCACGAAGTCGTCGAATGCGTCGCCGGCCAGCACTTCGACAACGACCACAACGGTTACGCCAACGACGTCGCCGGCTGGAACTTCTTCGACAACAACAACGAACCCGCCGACCTCTCCAGCTACTTCGCCGCCCACCACCACGGCAGCGGGCGCGCCGCAGACGTGGCCGAGCGCGGCAACGACAAAGAAGGCTCGATCGGCGTGTGCCCGCACTGCCAGGTGATGCCGCTCCGCGTCTGGGACACGTTCGTGGCCGACGGAAACAACTTCGGGCTCGCCATCACCTACGCGACCGACAACGGCGTGAAGGTGATCGAGGGAGCCGACGGGGCCATCTATCACTCCGCGTTTGCCGAAGCCGCGTCGCAGTACGCCTACGACCACGGCGTCGTGCAGACGTTCTCCGGCGACGACCTCAACACGGGCAACCACAACTACCCGGCCAACTACGGCCACGCGATGCTGATCCAAGGCACGGTGCCGGACACCGCCGGCCTTGGCCAGTCAAACAAAGAATTCCTCGAAGGCGAGAAATTCTGCGGCGTCTCCGGCCAGCCGGTGTGCTTCGGCTCAAACGCCCCGGTCAAGACCTTCTTCCGCGGCGCCAACACGACGCAGTACGGCGGCAAGAGCTCGATCTCGATGGAGGGCGCGACCGGCTCGGTCAACACCAGCAAGGCCGCGGGCGCGGCAGGGCTGGTGGTGAGCGCGGGTCTGGACAAGGGCATCGCGCTGCGACCCGACGAGACGCGCGAGCTGCTCGAGCAGACCGCCGAGCGCGTGGAAACCGGCAACACCGAAGGATCCGGGGTCGCCGACCCCGCCGCGAGCCCAGCGCTCCCTCGCGATGAGCAGTGGACCGCGCACTTCGGCTGGGGCCGCGCCAACCTCGGGGCAGCGGTCGGCGCCGTGATGAGCGGCAACATCCCGCCCGAGGCGGCGATCGACGCGCCGGACTGGTACGCCCCGCTAACGGGGTCGAGCGTCGACGTCACCGGCCGCGCGCGTGCGCGCTTTGCGACCGGCGGCAAATTTCACTGGAAGCTGATGTGGGGCACCGGCGAGGCGCCCTCGGCGTGGACCACCGCGCACGAAGGCGAATCCAGCGGCGAAGTCGCCGACTTCGGCTCTATCGACCTGACCGAAGTGCGCAAAGCGCTCGAAACGTTCGTCGTTCCGCCCGACGCGGGCGGCCCGACGTTCGCCGCGAGCGAGCCCAACCCCTTCCAGCACGAGTTCACCGTGCAGCTGGAGGTAAACGGTGTTGGCATCCCGATGACCGGCATCGACCGCCGGGTTTTTGACACCTTCAGCGACCCGACACTCGTTGCGGGCTTCCCCAAGCGGCTGGGCACAGGCGGCGAATCGCCGACGCGCTACGCCGACCTGCTCGGCAACAACGTGCAGGAGCTCGTCGTGCCGACCGAGGACGGCTCCGTCCACGCCTACCAGCCCAACGGCTCAGAGCTGCCGGGCTGGCCGGTTCACACCCAGACCGAGCAGTCGGCGCTCGGGCACTCGGGTTCTCCCGCGCTGTCGGTGCTCGGCCTGCCCGACGAGCCCATGCGCGGGCCGCTGATCGCCGACCTCGCCGGGAACGGAAGCCAAGACGTGATCGTCGCGGGCGGCATCCATCTGTATGCGTGGCAGGGCAACGGCCAGCCCGTGCCCGGCTTCCCGGTGTCGTCGAACTCCGCCTTCTGCGGACCGGCGCTCGAGAACGACAACAGTCACCCCAAGTGCGGCTTCGCCGCCGCGCCGGCGCTGGCGCATCTGGAAGGCTTCGGCAAGGCGCCGGACATCGTCGAGCCAAGCCTCGACGGGCACCTGTACGCGTGGCGCGCCAACGGCGAAAACGTGCCGGGCTACCCGGTCGCGCTGATCGACCCTGAACAGGCTGCCAAACACGAAGCGATGGTCGCCGAGTCCATCAACGACGCCGCGGTCGGCGACCTCACCGGCGCCGGCCACGACGACATCGTGATCGCGACCAACGAGGAGTACGGCGCGCCGTCGACCGGAGAAGGAGAACTGAGCTTCTCCGGCGTCACCGCCAGCGCCGCCGGGTCGACCAGCCGCGTGTACGCGATCGACGGCGCGACCGGCAAATTCCTGCCCGGCTGGCCCGTGAAGATGCCGGGAATCATCCAGAACGTGCTGCCGTTCGTCGGACCCGGCCAGGATGCGGAGATCGCAAAGATCGGCGGCGAAACGCTGGTCATCGCCTCTACCACCGGCGGCGCGCTCGAGGAGATCAAGGCCAACGGCGAAGTGGTGCGCAAAATGTCGCAGACCGGGGAAGCGGCGTATGGCCCCTCCTCAGACGCCACCGACAAGAGCGGCGCGCTGAACCTGTTCGAGTCGGCCTCCGTCGGCGACCTGCTGGGCACGGGCACGCCCGACGTGGTCAAGTACGAGCTCTCACTGGAGGACGCCGCGAACCTGCTGCTGGTGAGCCAGAACTTCCCCTACAACCACCTGTTGGGCGCGTGGGACGGCTCGACCGGCGCCCCTCTGCCCTCCTACCCGACCATCACCGACGATTTCCAGTTCCTGTCGGCGAGCAACATCGCCAAGATCGACCCCGAACTGACCGACAACCAGATCGTCGCGGGCACCGGCCTGGGGCTGCTGCACGCCTACGACGGCGCCACTGGCCAGGACGTGCCGGGGTTCCCGAAGGTCACCGGCGGGTGGCTGGCGGCGCCGGCGTCGCTGTCGTGGGACGGGCGCATGGCCGACATGACGCGCGAGGGCTACCTGTTTGAGTGGCAGACCAAAGCCCCCGCGTGCCAGCCCGAGTGGCCGTCGTTCCGCCACGACCAGCAGAACAGCGGCAACTACAACCACGACGGCACACCGCCCAACGCGCCCGCAAAGGTGGTGCTCACGAAGGCCGGCCATCGCAAATACCGCCTCACGTTCGTCGCGCCCGGAGACGACGGGCCGTGCGGCACGCCCACCTCATATCGCACGCTGGTCAACGGCCAGCCGCGCAACCTGGCGCTGACGCCGGTCGCTGGCGGCACCGAATTCAGCGCCGCGATCTCGCTGCAAAAACGGCAGCCCGCGATCCACCAGCTCACGATCCAGGCGGTCGACAAGGCGGGTAACCTCGGCCCGGCCGTGACCGTCGGCGTGACGCGCAAAAAAAGGCACTAAGGGCGTCGGGTTCGCGGCGGGTTCGCGGCGGGCTCGCCGCGCAGGAGCGCTAGGCGGCGGGCTGCGGAGTTTCGCGATCGCGGGCAGGAGCGAGACAAGCGCCCCCGCCCGCGAAGCGCGTCAGCTGAAGGTGAAGTGAGATTCGCCAGGTTTGCTGTGCTTGGCGCCGGCCACGAACGCGACAACCGGGACCGTGCCCGCTCGTTCGACGGGGGGCGTGACCGCGGTGCACGACGTGCTGGAGGTGCAGTTGACCGAGCCGGCCGACACCGCGCCGAACCTGAACGACGTGCCGGCGCCCAGCGCAAAGCCGGTGCCGGTGATCGTCACTTTTGTGCCGCCGGCGTGCGGGCCGGTTTCCGGGCTGATGTTGGAGATCGTGGGCGAGCCGAACTTGAACACGTCTTTGCTCGTGATCGCGTTCGTGCCATCAGGGGTGGTCACGCTCACGTGAACCGGGCCGGTGGTCTCAGCCGGAGACATCGCGGTGATCGAGTCCACCGAGTTGATGGTGAAGCTCGCCGCCGGGGTAGAGCCGAACATCACCGCCGTGGCACCGGCGAAATTCGTGCCCACGATCGTCACCGCCGTGCCCCCTGCCGCGGGGCCTTTGCGCGGGTGAAGCTTCTTGATCGTCGGCGCCGCTGCGGTTTCGTCTACCACCGTCGCGGGAAAGCCTTTGGATTCCAGCTGAGCGGCGGTGAAGCTGACGGCGTTTTCAACCGCGTCTTCCATCGTCAGGCCGCGCACCTTCCACGTGCCCGATTCCGAGGACATCTTGAATGAAACGACGGCTTCATACACGCCGCTGAGCCCGTTGCCCGACACGCGCGCAAACTGTGCGTCGTCGGAGAGCTTTTTGCCGTTGGGAGCTTCGAACACGATGTCGGCGGCCGCGAAGCCCGACAGGTTGTCGCTGATGTGCGCCGTCACGGACACGAGCGCCCTGTGTGCCACCGTGTTGATGGTCCCTGGCGAGATCGATACCGCGGTCGGCGCAGGAGCTTCGGTGTCTTCCGTGTCGGTGACGCTCACGCTGTGCGGAAGGCTTTTGGCTTCGAGTTCGGCGCCGGAGATGTTGGCTTCGTTGCCCACCACGTCGCCGAGGTTCACGTCGTTGACGCTCCAGGTGCCCGCCCGGATGTAGGGCTTAAAGGTCGTTTTCGCTTCATAGATGCCTTTGGCCGCGGTGCCCGAGATGCGCACGAACGAGGCGGGCGCGGTGATCTTTTCTCCGGTGGGCTTTTTGAAGTCGATGCTGCCGTGCGCGAAACCCGAGGCGTTGTCGGTGATTTCGGCGGTGGCCGTCACGGTCTGCGCTCCCGAGGTTGTTTCCACGCTCGACGGCGTGAGCGTCAGCGAGGCGAGTTTGGGCGCTTCGGTGTCTTCGGTGCTCGACACCGCCACGCTTGCGGGGAGCCCTTTGCCTTCGAGCGCAGCC
>DASZFR010000195.1:0-2770 GCA_035939635.1 Solirubrobacteraceae bacterium | reverse complement strand
CTTGGGACCGTGAGGTTCGCGCCCGCGAGGAACATGCGCGCGAAGTGGCGCACCGTGGCGCTGCGCTCGGCTTCGGGGCCGACCATGAACCCAGGCGTGTCGCACAGGAAGAGCAACGGCAGCTCAAACGCGTCGCACAGGTACATGAACCGTGTCGCCTTGTCCGCGGCGTCTGCGTCGATCGCGCCGCCCAGATGGCGCGGATCGTTGGCGACCACCCCCAGTGGCCGCCCGTCGACGCGGGCCAATGCGGTCACCATCCCCGCACCGAAGCCGCGGCGCAGCTCGAGCACGGAGCCCTCGTCGAACAGCGCGTCCGCCACTGCGCGAACGTCGTACGCGCGCTTGCGGTTCTCGGGCACCAGACCGCGCAACAGCTCCTGGTCGGGCACGGCTCGAGGGGCTGCGCGGCCGTGAAAGTAGGACAGGTAGCGCCTCGCGGCCGCCACTGCCTCGGCGTCGCCTCGCGCGCGAATGTCCACCACGCCGTTTGCGTACTGCACGTCGATCGGTCCGACCTCGCCCGGCTCGTAGGTGCCGAGGCCGCCGCCCTCGATCATCGCGGGGCCGCCCATGCCGATGCTCGAGTCCTCGGTCGCAATCACCACGTCGCAGCAGCCGAGCAGCGCGGCGTTGCCCGCGAAGCAGTAGCCCGACGCGATCCCCACCAGCGGCACGAGCCCGCTGAGTGCGGCGAAGAGGTGAAACGCGCGGCAGTCCAGCCCCGCAACGATCGGCATGTCCACGTCCCCGGGCCGCCCGCCACCGCCCTCGGCGAACAGCACCACCGGTAGGCGCCCGCGCTCGGCGAGCTCGAACAGCCGGTCCTTCTTTGCGTGATTGCGCATCCCCTGCGTACCGGCGAGAACCGTGTAGTCGTAGGACATCGCGACCACCCGCTGGCGTTCGACCTCGCCCACGCCGCCCACGAGCCCGTCGGCGGGGGTGCGCCTGATCAGCTCGTCGCGCGAGCGGCGGGCCTCCTGAGCGGCGAACAGGAGCGGCCCGTACTCCACGAAGCTCTCCGCGTCGAGCAGGTCCGCGAGGTTCTCGCGGGCCGTGCGCCGTCCCTGCTCGCGGCGCCGCGCGACCGCCTCGGGGCGTGCGGCGTCGAGCCCGAGGTCGTGACGGGCGTGCACCGCCGCGAGGTCCGTGCGCTCGGCGCCGGCCTCGCCGGGTGCCGGCGCCGCTTGGCTGTGCGCGGCGGCACCGTCCGACGCCGCCGTGGCGGCCGCCAGCAACATCAGCAGCTGGCCCTCGTCAACGGCCTGGCCGATCGACACCTCCACGCTCTGCACCACGCCGGGCCCGTCCGCGAGCACCTCGTGCTCCATCTTCATCGCCTCGAGCACCACCACGGGCATGCCCGCGCCAACGTGCTCATCGGGCCCGTGCGGGATCGACACGACGACGCCCGCGAAGGGCGCGGTCACCGCGAGCTGGGCGGCCGATGCCACGGGGGGATCATTGCGCACGGCCGACGATGGCTGGACGGGCGATCGCCGTGCGCGCAGATTGCGGGTTTGCTGGCCTGCGGGTAAAACCGCGTCGCGGGCAGTGAATAGCATCGTCTAAGTGCTGACCGCGCAGGGAACGCGTTCGCCCGCCGAGCGCCGCGAGGCGCTCAAGGAGGTGCTCGCACAGGCGCGCGCTTGCGAGCGCTGCGCCGAGCTCGCGGCCACGCGCAAGACGGTGGTGTTCGGCTCCGGCAACGCTGACGCGCAGCTGATGTTCGTCGGCGAGGCGCCCGGCGCGAGCGAGGACGAACAGGGGATTCCCTTCGTGGGGCGCGCGGGCAAGCTGCTCGACCAGCTGCTGGGCGAGATCGCGCTCGAACGCAGCGACGTGTTCGTGTGCAATGTCCTCAAGTGCCGGCCCCCCGGCAACCGCGACCCGCTGCCGGTTGAGATCGAGAACTGTCACGAGTACTTGATGCGCCAGGTCGAGCTGATCGAGCCGTCGGTGATCTGCACGCTTGGCAACTTCGCGACCAAGCTGCTTCGCGGCGACCCCACCGGGATCACGCGGCTGCACGGCAAACCAGAGACGGCGCTGCTGGGCAGTCGCGCCGTGCGGCTGTACCCGATCTACCACCCCGCCGCGGCGCTGTACACGCCGAGCATGCTCGCCACCTTGCGCGAGGACTTCACGCGCCTCCCGGAGCTGCTGGCGCAGGGCCCACCCGAGCAGCCGCCGGCGGAGGTGTGGGAGCCTCCGCAGCTGGACGACGATGAGCCCGCGGGCAACGGCGCCAACGGCGGGCAGGGGGGCGTTCCCGAGCCTGATCAGCTCGGGCTTTTCTGAATCGCCGCCGGCGTGTTCTAGAACACTCTGGGCGCGGTTTTCCCAGTAATAAAAGGGGATTGCGCCAGCGCGTCGAAATAAATTGGCCACAGGCCCTAATGGCGCCCAGGACGGATGCCGATACAGGCCCTGTCTCCATCCCTCCAGGAGTAACGACCGGTCCGCGCCCCCTTTCTCCCGCGGGCCGGTCGCGTTTAACGGCCGCGACGGCGTTGGCTCTACCCTCTCGTCGTGGGCGTTCGCGTGATTGAAACCGCAGCCGCCGCGGAGACCGAATCCGTGGGCGCGGAGCTGGCACCAAGGCTCAGTGGAGGCGACCTGGTTCTGGTGCGCGGCGAGTTGGGGGCCGGCAAGACGACCCTCGTTCGCGGGGCGGCGCGCGCGCTTGGCGTCAGCGCACACGTAACGAGTCCCAGCTTCAGCATTGGCCACCGCTACTCTGCGGGCGCGCTTACGGTCTCGCACC
>DASZFR010000194.1:0-27116 GCA_035939635.1 Solirubrobacteraceae bacterium | reverse complement strand
ACCGAGCATCCGGTAGCAGTGCACCTCGAGCGCGTGGCGATAGGGCGCCACCAGTTGGGCGAACGCCTGCTCGTCGCCCGCCTGCGCCGCGACCAGCAACTCGCGGCGGTCGCCGTTCTTCGTCAGAACAGTCATGTCTCTACCAGCCAAACGCCTGCCGGCTTACAAACTCATCGGTCGCCCACTGGCACCGGCGACGAAACTCCGCACGCGCGCATGCCTACCATACGCGCGCGGCGATCGAACGGGCGGGTCGGGCTTGGCACGAGTCGCCGCAGGTGTGCTACTGATCTGCCTTGGACCAGAGAGCCGATGACGCTTGAGACGCCGATCAGGTCTGTCGAGCTCGCTCCCGGAGGGCGCGTGCCGGCGCTGCTGAACGCGTTGCGCTTCGCGCGCGACCCGATCGGCTACATTCGCCTGTATCACCGCCGCTACGGACCGATTGCCTGTAGCCGCTTTCCCGGCATCGGGCTGGCGGTCTTCGTCGCCGATCCCGCGCTGGTGAAGCAGGTCTTCGGTGCCGACCCGGCGGTGGCGCGCGCCGGCGAGGCGAACGCCACCGTGCTCGAGCCGACGGTGGGCGTCAACTCGGTGCTCACGCTGGACGAAGAGCCACACATGCGCCAGCGCAAGCTGCTGCTTCCGCCGTTTCACGGCAACAACGTGAGCCGGTGGGGCGACGCGATCCGCGCGATCGTCGAGCGGGACATGACTCAGTGGCCAGTTGGGCAGCCGTTCCCGCTGCGCGCGCGCACCCAGCGCATCACGCTCGCGGTCATCCTGCGCGCGGTCTTCGGCGTGCGCGACGAGCAGCGCTTTCAGCGCGCGCAGATTCTCGTTGACCGATTCGCGCGCCGCGCTCACCCGATCTCGGTGTTCAGTTTCGCGCGCCGCGACCTCGGACCGTGGAGCCCATGGGCGCGTTTCAAGCGAGCGCGCGCCGAGCTTGACGCGTTTCTCTACGAAGAGATCGCGCTGCGTCGTGCCGAGCGCGACGTAGCCGAGCGCGACGACGTGCTTTCCCTGCTGCTGCGCGCCAGCGACGAGGACGGCCGGCCGATGACCGACGCTGAGCTGCGCGATGAGCTCGTGACCGTCATCGGCGCCGGACATGAGACCACAGCCACCGCGCTCGCGTGGGCGTTCGAGCGCTTGCTGCGCACCCCCCGGGCCATGACGCAGCTGAAGGCTTCGCTCGCGGAAGGTGACGAGTATCTCGACGCGACGATCCAGGAGACACTGCGCGTTCGCCCCGTGATCACCGAAGTCGGGCGCCGGCTCAACCAAGCGATCGAGCTTGGCGGCTATCGCATCCCCGCAGGCGCGATGGTGATGCCTTCGATAGTGGCGATCCACTTCCGCGAGGACATTTACGACAGCCCCGACGAGTTCCGCCCCGAGCGCTTCCTCCAAGGAGCGCCCGGGAGCTTTGCCTGGATCCCGTTCGGCGGCGGTGTGCGCCGCTGCATCGGCGCGTCCTTTGCCCAGTTCGAGATGCGCGTGGTCATCCGCGCGATCCTCGAAAGCGCCGATCTTCGCGCCGCGGATCCCGCGCCTGAACGCCCGCGGCTCAGGAACATCACCGTCGCCCCCGCGCACGGATGCCGAGTGGTGCTGGAGCGCGCGCGCCGTCCATCCAGCACAGACGAGCTCTCCGTCGGCTCAGCCGCCGCAGGATCGCAACCCTCGGCGGCGCGTGGGTAAGGATCCGCGACCGGCTGATCGGAGCCGCGACGCGGAGCGTTCGCGCCGACCCGAGTGTGGCAAGATCGCGCACCAGCGATGATCAAGCTCGTCTTCACCGTGCGCCGCCGCGATGGCATGACGCGAGAGGAGTTCCAGCGTTACTGGCGCGAGGAGCACGCCCAGCTCGTCAGGCGACACGCCGAGGTTCTGCGCATTCGCCGCTATGTGCAAACCCACGCGTGCGACACCGACCTCGACGAGGCTCTCTCGGGCTCGCGCGCAAGCGAGCCGCGCCACTACGACGGCGTGGCTGAGCTGTGGTGGGACAGCCTCGACGACCTGCGTGAGGCGAGCACGAGCCCCGAGGGCCTGGCTGCCGGACAGGCGCTGTTGGAGGACGAGTTGCGCTTCATCGACCTCGCGAGCTCGCCCATCTGGCTCGGGGAGGAGAACGTCGTGATTGGAGAACCGTCGGCGTAGAGCCCGGGCGCCCGCTCACGCGAGCGAGATGTCAGATAGTGCACTAGGTCCGGGAGCGCTCGCGCTCAACGCAGATAGTCGCGCCGCAGCCACTCGAGCGTGGCCTCGAGCCCCGACTCGTAGTCGACGCGCGGCTCCCACCCAAGCAGCTCTCGCGCTTCCTGATTGCTGAAGCTCTGATTGCGTCCGAGTATCTGCACGGCCTGCCGCGACAGCAACGGCCTTGAGCTCAGACCGGTGCTGCGACGCAGCAGCCGGTAGCCCTCCTCCATTGAGTAACCGATGCCGTGCGCGATCCAGTACGGGACGCTCCACCTGACTTTGGAAAAGCCCAAGCCCTCGGCGAGGCTGTCGGTGAATTCCCTCCAGGTGACCGAGAGCCCGTCGCTGACGTTGAACGCGCGCCCGGGTGCGGCGTCGTGGCGAAGCGCAAGAAGCGCGGCATCCACGAGGTTGTCCACAAAGCACAGCCCGGCCACGGCGCGGCCTCCGTCGACGAGAAGCATGCTGCGGCGGCGCATCGCGTTTGCGATCTCGCCGACGACGTCCTTTGACCCGGGGCCGTAGACGGTCGCGGGTCGCAGCACCACAGCGTCGAGATCGGATACGTCTTCGACGCGACGAACTTCACGCTCGGCGCTCATCTTTGTGTGCGCATACCAGTTCAGGAAGCGCCCATTCGCATAGCTCTCCTCAATCGCGCCGCCGTTTGGGTGTCCATACACATCGGTGGTGCTGAAGTGGATGAAGCGCCGCACAGACGCGTGGGCCGACGCTTCCAACAGGTTGCGCGTGCCGACCACGTTGGTCTGGGTGATCTCCTCTGTGGTGGCCCAGTCGGACACGAGCGCGCCGCAGTGGAAGACGAAATGGCAGCTTTCCACCGCGCGCGCGAGTGAGCGGGGGCTCGTGAGATCGCCGACTGCGACCTCGACGCCCAGGTCTTCCAGCGCCGATGCGTCGCTGCAGCTGCGCACCAGACAGCGAACCTGGTGACCTTCTTTTGTCAAGCGCGACGCCAGGCGCCCGCCGATGAACCCGGTGGCGCCGGTGACCAGGCAGACATCGTCGCGCGACGTGTCCACGGGGCGGCCGCGATAGGCGGTCCAGTCGTCGCTCGCCGGCCGTTGAACCGCTCGCCGGCGCAGCGTCGCAGTGGCGATGTCGCGAACCACCAGCCAGTTCTTGCCGGAGGCGCCCCCGCACCCGCCCAGGACGGTGTCCAACGACGTCAAAAAGCTCTGCGCCTGATCATCGGTGAGCGTCAGCGGCGGCAGCAGCTTGATCACGTCGTTCTTGCCAGCCGCCATCGTGATCACCCCGTGGTCGCGGTGCAGCGGGATCACGACCAGCTGGGGAAAGAGCCCGTCGCTTGCCATGTTGATGAGGCGCCAGTTGAGGCGCGCGAGCCCGGCGCGGGGAGCGCCCAGTTCCACGCCGATCATGAGCCCGCGCCCGCGGACGTCCTTGACGATCTCATGGCGCTCCTTGAGCTTGCGCAGCCCCTCGAGGAGCAAGTTCCCGCTTCGCGCGGCGCGCTCCACGAGGCGATCGCGCTCGATGACCCGTATCGCCGCCAGTCCCGCTGCCATCGACAGGCGGTTGCGTCCAAACGTCGACTGATGCACGTAGGAACGCTCGAGCGTTCCGACGGCAGACTGGTAGACATCGCGCCGCGTCACCATCGCGGCGACCGGCATGTAACCGCCGCTGAGCGCCTTTCCGACGGTGACGAAGTCCGGCTCCAGACCCCAGTGCTCCAGCGCGAACCACGCGCCGGTTCGCCCCAGACCGGTCTGGACCTCGTCGAGAATGAACATGGTGCCGTAGTGCCTGCACAGCTCTTGGGCGCCGCGCAGATAGTCGTCTGCGGGAAGCGACACCTTTCGGCCCTGAATCGGCTCCACGATGAAAGCGGCTACGTCTTCTGTGCGCAGGCGCTGCGCGAGGCGGTCGAGGTCGCCGAAGGGAACCGTCGCGCAGTGCGGGAGCAGCGGGCCGAAGCCCTCCTTGAAGAAGGGATCCCCCACGAGCGAGAGCGGCCCGAGCGTCACCCCGTGAAAGCCGCTGTCGCACGCGACGAGGCCAGAGCGGCCCGTGGCCGCGCGCGCGAACTTCAACGCGGAGTCCACCGCCTCCGCTCCGGTGCTCGCGAAGAAAACCGCGTCGAGCCGGGAGGGCAGCCGCCGCGACAGCGCTTCCGCGAGCATGCCCGCGAGCACCGAGTAGTGGATCTGCACGCCGTCGACCAGATCCGCCGCCAGTGCGGCGTGCAGCGCGCCGAGCACATCGGGATGGTTGTGGCCGAGACTCGCAAAGCCCTCGCCCGTGTGGAAGTCGAGATAGGCGCGCCCGTCGGTGTCGTAGAGATAGGACCCACTGGCGCGCGCGTAGTGCCTGTCAAAGCCGATGATCCTCAACACGTCGACCAGAGACGTGTCGAGGTGGCGGGAAGCCAGCTCGAGCGTCTCGCCGGTGCGCGCCCTGGCCTCCGCGACGATCCCGAGCCGATCAACGGGCTCGGACGGTTGAGAGTCCCCCACGGCTCGGAGTCCTACCGCTTCTCGGCGCTCGGCGCGCCGGCCCATTTCCGCACTATGCGCTCGGCGCGCTGTCGCTCATCGCGCGGCCGCAGCACCGGGTGCTCAGACAGCGAGCAGGTGTTGGCGGGGCTGCGGTGCGTGCGGGGCGGCGGCACCGCCGCTCACGAGCGCTGCTAGGTGGAGGCCGGCAGCTCCGAGGTGCGCTGCAGCGCGGTTTGATAGGCCGGGCGCTCCTGCTGGCGCGCGACGTAGTCTCTCGCCGCCGGAGCGAGCACCTCGGGGAAACCCGCGCGCGAGGCGAAGGCGAGCGCGGAAGTGATCAGTACGTCGGCGACCGTGAAACCGTCCCCCACGAGATAGGCGCGCCCATCGAGAGACCGCGCGACCGCGTCCGCCGCCGTTGCGAAACGGCTGCGCGCCTTGGCGGCGCGCTCGGGGTCGGCCTGGGCGAATCTCGCGGCCTCGATCAGCGGTGGCTCGAGCTCTGCCGGGGCGAAGATCGCCCACTGGTAGGCGAGCGCGCGCGCGTGTGCGCCAGGCGGCGGCAACAGGCCGGCCTGCGGCCAGAGGTCGGCGAGGTGCATGCAGATCGCAGCGGACTCGAACACGAAGCCCTCGTCGTCCTCGATTACGGGCACGCGCCCGAGTGGGTGGCGCGCCATGTGCTCCGCGCTTCGGCCCTGGTCGTGGGTCATCACCTCGAGCTCATAGGGCTGCCCAAGCTCCTCGAGCGTCCACACGACGCGAAGCGGTCGCCCGGTGTGTTCGCGGTGAAAAACGCGCAAGGGAGCCGACAATACAGCGCCGCAGCGAGCCCACGCGTCGGCCGCTCGCCGAGCACGCACGGCGACACCGTCGCCTTGCGCGCCACCGCGTTGGCCCTTGAGCGCTGTGCAACCGTCGGTGCGACGATCTCGGTGGGATCTGCGCTGTAGTAGACGATCGAGTTCGCAGGCCGTGCTACGTATCGAGCGATCTCGTTTTGGCTTGCCACGATCCCCGGCATATTGGGCCACTTGAAGTTGCGCACCACCGTCAAAGGCCGGCGGGCGGCCGACACCGCTCACGCGTATGAATGAGCCGTCGAGCTTGAGAGCGGGCTCGCGAGGGCCCGCGGGACGGCTCGCCGGAGCCGCTGCACGAGGGATCCGCGGCGAGGTCGTCAAGCGCGTTGGAGGCCCGGCGCGCGCGCGTGTGATCGTGTTGTTCGCAGGCGTCCTGGCGCTCAGCGGCGCCGACGCGTCAACGGTCGGGGCGATCGCGCCGCAGCTCGAGTCGGGGCTGCACATCAACAACACCGACCTTGGCCTGCTCAGCTCGGTGACGTTGCTGGTCGGCGCGATCTTTACGATCCCGGTGGGCCTGCTGGTCGACCGGTCGCGCCGGATGCCGCTGCTGGCAGCGAGCATCATCCTGTGGAGCGTCGCGTCGCTGTTCAGCGCGTTCGCCGGGAGCTTCACCGCGCTGCTGCTGACCAGGCTCGCGCTCGGAGCGGTGGCGGCGAGTGCCGGGCCGGCGATCTCGTCGCTCACCGGCGACTACTTCGCCGCCGACGAACGTGGCCGGATCTGGTCCTACATCCTGGTTGGCGAGGCCGCCGGCACGGCCTTCGGCTTCATCATCAGCGGCTTTGTTGCCAGCGCGATCGGCTGGCGCGCGGCGTTCGTCGTGCTGGCGATCCCCGGCTTCTTTCTTGCGCGCGAGCTGTGGGTCACGGTTCCCGAGCCACCGCGCGGGGGACAGACCCACCTCGAAGTCGGAGAGATGGACCTCGACGCCGCTGTCGCCCAAGCAGCGTTGCGCGCCGAACGGGGCGAAGCGGCACCGCCGGCGCCGCATACCCCAGATGCCGACTCCCAGCACGAGGCGTCGGCCGACGCCGCGCGCCGTGCGGGAGCCACGCCCAATCCGCGGCTGGTGCTGCACGAAGACCCGTCGCAGATGGGGCTGGTGTCGTCTGTTCGTTACATCTTCTCGATCCCGTCGAACGTGCTGATGATTCTCGGCTCCTCGCTCGGTTACTTCTACTTCGCAGGCCTGCAGACGTTCGCGCTGCTGTTCGTCAAGGGCCACTACCACGCCAGTCAGGCGACGGCCGAGCTCGCCCTGGCGTTGCTCGTCGTGGGGGCAATCGTGGGGACCGTCGCGGGCGGTCGCATAACCGACGTGATGCTCGAGCGCGGGTACCTCAGCGCGCGCGTGTGGTTTCCGGGCGCGTGCTACCTGGGCGCCGCGCTGATGCTGCTGATCGGGTTGCTCGGCTCGGGCCTCACTCCCGCCTTGTGGTTTGACGTCGCCGGCGCGGCCTTCATCTCGGCTGCCAACCCGCCGATCCAGGCCGCGCGCCTGGACGTTGTCCCCGCCGGTCTGTGGGGGAGGGCGTCGAGCGCGCTGACCGTGGTCCGCTCGCTCGCGCAGGCGCTGGCGCCGCTGGTCTTTGGCGGACTGTCTCAGCTGATCGCGGGAATCGTGCCCGCGCAGGCACCGATCGGAACGCACCCGCACGCGCCGCCGTCGAGCACGACCACCGGGCTTCAGGTGAGCTTTCTGGTCATGCTGGTCACGCTCGTCGGCGCCGGTTTTCTTCTGCTTCGCGCGCGTACCACGTTCGCCTCGGATGTCGCCAGCGCGGCCGCGTCGGAGCCGGCCGGCTAGCTGCGGCCCTCTCGCAATATTCCCAGGCTGCGTACACGGCGGTCTCAGGCCGGCGCCGCATGGTTGCGGGTGAACCCGGGCACGCCGGGACTACCCGAAAGGAACAAGCCAATGTCGCAAACGATCAACAAGACGCTCGCGATGGTCGCGGCGCTCGCCGCGCTCGCGCTCGGCGGCGCCGCCATCGCCGGCGCGGCGTCATCGTCAACGAGCACCACGTCACAGGGGGCGTCAGGGGCCAAATCTCCGCCGGCGTTCAACGGCCCGGCCCACGGCACGGCCGCGCACGAGGACGCGGAGACGGCGGTGACCGGGGCGGCCGCCGCCAAGGCCCAGGCCGCGGCCGTGAAATACGTCGGCGGCGGCAGTGCCGGCGTGGTGAGCACTGACTACAGCAAAACCGGCTACGAGACCACGGTGACGAAGACCGACGGATCGAAGGTGGAGGTTCACCTCGACAGCTCGTTCACCGTGATGCAGGGTCCCGGCGGTCCGCAGGGCGCCGGCGGACCACAGGGCTACGGCCCGCCGTCAGGCGCGGTCCCCCAGGCGTGATGCCCGGCGGGGAGGGGGCCGGTGGGCGGCCGGCCCCCCTCGGCGTGCCGGGTGCCGGCGTGTGGCGGCGCAGCCCTGGTAGTACTTTTTGCTGGGCGAGAGGCCGCGAATGACGACGACTGACACCACGCTCGGCTTTGTTGGATTGGGTCACATGGGTGGAAGCATGGCCGCGCGACTGCTCGCTGCCGGATACGGCGTCTATGGCGCCAACCGCAGCCGCGAGAGCGCCGAGCCGCTGATAGGCGAAGGGCTGAAGTGGTGTGACGGCGCCGGGGCGGTGGCGGCGGCGGCAGACGTGGTGTTCACGTCTCTGCCCGACGATCACGCGCTTGCAGAAGTCGCCTCGGATCCTGACGGGCTGCTGGCCGGGCTGGGCACGGACAAGATCTGGGTGGACATGAGCACCGTCAGCCCGCACGCGAGTCGCGCGCTGGCAGAGCAGGTCAGCGAGCGAGGCGCGTGGATGCTTGACGCGCCCGTGTCCGGGAGCGTGCCGCAAGCGCAGGCGGGAACGCTCACGATCATGGTCGGCGGCGACGAGCACGCGTACGGCATCGTCGAGCCGATTCTGCGCGAGCTGGGCAGCCCCACGCGCATCGGCGCCAACGGCCAGGGGCTCGTGCTCAAGCTGGCGGTGAACATCTCGCTCGCAGTGCAGATGCTCGCCTTCGCCGAGGGGCTGCTGCTTGCAACTCGGTCGGGGGTGGACCGAAAAAGGGCGCTAGACGTGATGGAGTCCAGCGCGATCGGGTCGCCGATGCTTCGCGCCCGCGCGCCGCTGATCCTCGATCCTCCCACAGACGACGCGTGGTTTGACCTGGCGTTTATGCACAAGGACATCGAGCTGGCGCTCGACGCCGCAAGGCCACTCGAGATCCCGTTGCCGACAGCCGAGCGCGCCGACCGCGTGCTCGAGCAGGCGATCGCGCTGGGTTACGAACGGCGCGACCTCGCTGTTTTGTTCGACGTCCTGCAGCGAATCGCCGACGGCGACCGCGGCGGCGGCTGACCGGCCCACGTTCGTCCTCGGCCGAGGCGCGCTTGTCGGTCGTCCTCTGCGGGCCCCCGACGGCTCGGCGGCCTCGCGCGCCGGCCGGCGCGAGGCCGCGGCTTGTGTCATCCCGGGTGTACGATGTCTGCCGACCGGCTGGGTCCCGGCGCGGCGGTCTCCGAAGAGGGGCGGGGCCGCGCACCAGCAAGTGCAGCTGCGCGCAGGGATCGCGAAGGCAGCCACCCACCCACTCCCTTAACTGCGAGCAGAAGGGGTCGACAAGATGTCAGCAACGGGCCACAGACGCGGTGCCTCGGCGAGAGGCCTGCGGATCTTCGCGCTAGCGCTGGTCGCGATCGCGTATGGCGCGAGCGCCACAGCAGCCTCGGCGATGAAGCAGGTGAACATCGTGCGCAAGTCCGGACCGCCGGCGGGTCAAATCCCGAAGAACACCCACTACTTCACGACAATTCAGGAAGCCGTCAACGCCTCCAGCAAGGGCGACTGGGTTCTGATCGAATCAGGCGAATACCACGAATCGGTCAAAGTCACGAGCGCCCAGTCCGGGATTTACATCAGGGGCATGGATCGCAACAAAGTGGTCGTCGACGGCCAGCACCACGTCGCCAACGGCATCGAAATCAAGAAGGCCAACAACGTGTGGGTTGAAAACCTCACGGTGCGCAACTTCGAATTTGGCGAAGGATGCGCGGTGGAAGAGTGCGGCAACGACATCTGGTGGAACGGCGGCGCAGGCTCGGGCACGACCGGCGCCCACGGCTGGTTCGGCAGCTACCTGACCGCCTACGACACCGGGCTCAAGGGCGGGTACGGCGAGTTCGCCGGCAACGAGGAACACGGCTCGCTCGAAAACGTTTACGCGTCCGGGTTTGCCGACTCGGGCTTCTACATCGGCGCGTGCCGCGAATGCGATGCGACGGTGAACCATGCGGTGATGGAAGACAACGCCCTGGGCTACTCGGGATCCAACTCGAGCGGCCGGCTCGTGATCGAAAACTCCGTGTTCAAGCACAACCTGATCGGTATCGCGCCGAACTCGGAAAACCCCGGCGACGGGCCGCCGCCGCTCGATGGCGCGTGTGACTCGTTCAAGAACACCTCGCCGACGCCGACGTTCAAGACCACGAAGATCAAACGCTGCGAGATCCTGCGCAACAACCTCGTCGAAGAAAACAGCAACTTCACGGTGCCGACCAACGGGTCGACGGAAGTCGCGATCTGGGGTACCGGGATCGAGCTGCCGGGTGACTACGCGGTGCTCGTGGAAAACAACCTGATCAAGAACAATCCAAACGACGGTGTGCTGGGCTTCGAATATCCCAACCCGTTCACGCCGCCGAAATACGAAGGAACGATCTTCTTCCAGCTGTCCGGCGACCGGATCAGCGACAACACGTTCCAAAACAACGGCAGCAACGTGCCGCACAGCCCGTTCGCGGGCGATGTTTCGCTGCTCAGCGACTTCGCCGACTTGTTCGGCGAAGCCCCAGAATCTACGTCGTACAACAACTGCGCGAGTGGCAACACGTTTGCCGACGCGACGTTCCCGGCGAACATCGAAGGAACCTGGGGCTGCCAGAACAAGACCACCCCGAAGCCGGGCGGAGGCGCACCGGCGGCCGAATATCTCCTGGAACGCCAGGGCGAAATCAAACTGATCAAAGAAACCGCGACCGAAGAACAGCCGGCTCCACCCGAACAGCCGACTATGCCCAACCCGTGCGCCGGCGCTCCGAAGAACCCGCTCTGCCCATAGCGGGCAACGGCTGATCGGAGCGTCGGCACTCCAAGACGATGAACGGCGCCGCCCCAAAACCGGAGCGGCGCCGGCGTCTGGCTTCCTAGAGCTGGTCGTGCGGGCACGGCGAGATGCCGTCGATGTAAAAGGACACCGCCACGACGCACGCGGGCGCCGCGCGCGCCCGGCGGCCGTGGGTCCAACCGCCAGCCGGATGCGGTCGAGCCTCGCGGGTGGCGGGGTACCACGCCAACCTGCAGCCCCGAGCCGCGTTTAACTCGCGAGGGATACATCGGTAGTGGCGGCCGCGGCTTGGCGGTGGCCGTGATGCGTTAGGAGGCGGGTATGAGCGCAGCGGGACCGGGTAGCGACCACGTCGAGAGCGCGACGGTCGGCCTCAGCGGCCGATCGCGACTCCTCGCGACGCTGCGCCGCCCACGCCGGGTGATGGCGGCACTCGCGCTGGTGTCGGCTCTGGCTGCGGTCGCCACGATCCGTATAGCGTCCGCCGGCGGCGCGTCGCCGATCGAACACGTGGTGGTGATCCTGCAGGAGAACCACAGCTTCGACAACGTGCTGGGGCCGCTGTGCATCTCCGAACACCGCGAATGCGCCGCCGCCTCAAGCGGAAAAAACGAAAAAGGCGAAACCATCCCCCTGTCCAGGGCGAGCGACGTGGTGGTCAACGTCGACCACTCGCAGAAGGCGCAGCTCGCCGCGATGCACAAAGGCCAAATGAACGGCTGGGAGCGCGTCAGCGGCTGTCAGGAAAACCAGTGCTACACCGCGTATGAACCGAGCCAGATCCCGTCGCTCGCGGCACTCGCGCACCAAGGCGCGATCTCGGACGCCTTCTTCTCGCGCGACATCGTGCCCTCGTGGGGCGGGCACGTGGACTTCTTCGCCCAGACACTCGACGGCTTCGTCGGCGAAAACCCGACGCACAAAAAAAGCGCGCCGCCTGCGGGCTTCGGCTGGGGGTGTGACTCCAATCTCGACTCGCCGTGGATCGAACCCTCGACGGGCAAAAGGGTGCTGGAGCCGTCCTGCGTCCCTAACAAAAACGGCGAAGGCCCGTACCGCAAATCGCCCGTGCCGTACGTACCCACGGTCGCCGACCGGCTCGAAGAAGCCGGTCATACCTGGGGCATCTACGGCGCCGTGAACACCAAAGAAAAAGCCCAGCAGGGGCCGTATAAATGGTCGATCTGTCCCACGTTCGCGGAGTGTCTGTACGGTCCGCAGAAAAACGACCTGCACGAAGCGACGCAGTTCCTCACCGACGCCAAAGCCGGCAACCTGCCGAGCTTTTCGATCCTCACTCCGTCATCCGGAGTGACGGGTCCCACCAGCCAGCACAACGGCACGTCGATGATCGTGGGCGACAACTTCATCGGCGAAGAGGTCTCGGCGGTCGAGAAAGGGCCCGACGGCCCGTCCACCACGATCTTCATCTACTACGACGACTGCGGCTGCTTCTACGACCACGTCAAACCGCCCAAAGGGCTCGGCATAAGGTCGCCGCTGGTCATCGTCAGCCCCTACGCCAAGCCGGGCTACACCGACCACAACGTCGCTACGAACTCGTCGATCCTCGCCTACATGGAGAGCGTCCTGCACGTCGCGCCGGTCAGCGAAGAGGACGCCACGGCGTACAACTTCCACGAAAGTTTTGGCAACGAACTGCACGCCTCGGGCTTCGCGTTTAACCCGGCGCCGGTGCCACCCGCGTCGCGCAACCTCACGCCGCCCCCGCAGGACGAAACCTGACGCGCACGCGGCCGCGACCGCGCGTAGTCAAACCAACCCGGCCGGCGCGCGGGCCCGACGCACGCCGCCGGTGTGGGCGCGCGGGTCGCGCGCTAGGGTCGCCTCGTCATGAGCGGGCTGGCCTCCCACTTCGCAAGCCTGGGGCGTTTCATCGCCACCCACGAGCAGCGCGCCGTCGCGGATGCCGCGGCGCTTGACGAGCTCTCCGGCGCCGCGGCGCAGACGCTCGATCTGCCGCCCGGGGTGCAGCTGGAATGGCTGGGCGTGGCCGGCTATCGCTTGACCTTCGAGCGCCAGACCCTCTACCTCGATCCCTACGTGTCACGCGTGACGCTGCGCGAGGTGTTTCGCCGCCGCCGCGCGCTTGGCGACGACGCCGCGGTGCAGAGATGGCTGCCGCACGCCGGCGACGCCGTGGGCGTGCTCGTGGGTCACACGCATTTCGACCACGCGATCGACGTGCCGGCGCTGTGTCGGCGCGAGCGCTGCAAGGCTTACGGCTCGCGCTCACTGGCCAACCTGATGGCGTTGTATGGCATGCGCGAGCAGGCGGTCGTGGTGGACGCGCACGAGCCGATCGAGCTCGGGCCGTTCACGGTCAAGTTCGTGCCGAGCGTGCACTCAAAGCTCGTGCTCGGCTACGCGGTGCCGTGTGACGGCGAGCTCAGCTGCGAACACCTGGACGCGCTGTCGCCGGGCGCGTACCGGTGCGGCCAGGTATTCGGCATCCGCATCGAGGTCGCGGGCGCGAGCTTCTATCACCAGGGCAGCGCCGATCTGCTCGACGATGAGATCGACGACCGGCCCGTGGACGTGTTCTTGGCGGGCATAGCCGGGCGCCGTTTCACCGAGAACTACTGGTCGCGGGTGCTGCGCGCGCTGCAGCCGCGCGTCGTGGTGGCGAGCCACTTCGACGACTTCTTCCGACCGCTGGGCTCGCCGCAGGGCTTCTCGCTGAACGTAAACCTCGCTGCGTTTCCCGAAGAGATCGCGCAGGTCGGTCGCGATTTTCAGCCTGCCGCCCTGCCGGCGTTTGTGCCGGTCGGCGCGGCTGCCGAGTAGCCGCGGCAGCGCGGTCGCGTGGCGGCATCCGCGCCCGTCGCGCTAAGCGAGCAGCAGCGCCAGCGCGTGTGCGAGTACGTCCGCTCGCGTGCGCTGCGCGTGGTCTGCCGCGATAACGCGGGTGCCCACGAACAAAGACAACGCGAGCATGCAGCGCGCCTCGACCTCGTCGTCGTCGGTACAGAAGGACTGAAACAGTGAGCGCATGTATTGCATGCGGCGGTTGTCCACTCGCTTCAGTCGCCGCGCCACCGCGCTGTCGCGGCGCGCCCACTCCCTCACCGCGAGGTCGATGCCGCCCAGGCCGCGCACCGCGGGCGAGGAGGCGAGCTCGAACAACCGCCGCAGCTTCGCGCGCGCGTCGCCGCCGCCGCCCTCGACGCGGTCGATCGCTTCGTCGATAACAACGCGCTCCCACGCGTCGAGCATCTCGGAGAGCAGCGCGCGCCGATCGTCGAAGTGCCAGTAAAAGCCGCCCTTGCTTACTCCGAGAGCCTGCGCGAGGGCCTCAACGCGGACCGCGTCGGGACCTCCCACGCCGAGCGCGCGAAGTCCCTCGTCGATCCAGCTGCTGCGCGGAGTGCGGGAAGGAGCGGGCATCTATCCCTGTCTAGCGCAGCGCGCAGCGGCGCGTGTCAGCGCGCCACGGCGGCGTCGCTGATCGGCTCGATCCCCGCGAGCCGGGCGGCGAGGTCATCGTTCAACCCGTAGCGCGAGGCGAGTGCCGCGGGCGCGGTGTAGCTGACGCGCGTCTGTCCCTCGTCGTCCCACACCAGCGCCTTGAGCGGCAGGTCCAGCGCCGCCAGCGGGGCGGCCACCATCACCGGCGTGCCCGCGAGCGGGCTGCCAAATATCACGACCTTCGTCTCGCGCAGCTGCAGGCCGACCGCCTCCGCGGCGCCGCTGTGATCAATCACCGCGAACACCGTCAGGCCCTTGTCCGCGGCCAGCGCCAACAGGCGCGCGACGGTCTCTTGTACTGAGCGCGGGCTCGGTTTTGTTACCACGCCCTCGGCGGCAGGTGGGTCGGGGTGCTGATTGGCCATCGCAGCTCCTTTGCGTCGTGAGTGCCCGATTGTGGCGCACCGGTTCGGGTCTGCGGCCGCGGGCGCGTCTGGCCACTTTCGGTGGGCGCGGTGTGGAAGCACCCGGCGTCGACCATTGCCACTGCCGCGTGGGACCGTTGTCGCCGAGCGCGCGCGAAAAGTCATGATGAGCGTGTGCAGCTCGCTTTCTGTCGCGGCGTGGCCGGCTTGCCGACGCAGGTCGACGAGTTTGTGGCCGCACGAGTCGAGCGAAACGTGCAGGCGTCGCTGCTCGTCCACGCACGCGCCGGGCTGATAGGGGGTGATGACCCGCTTTTCGTATGGGGCCAGAACGAAGGCGGCGAGATCGCCTTTTTTGCGATGCGAATCCCGCCCTGGCCGATGCTGGTGAGCGATCTCGACGCGCAGGCCGCCAACGCGCTCATGGAGCTGTGGTTGGAGCACGACCCCTCGCCGCCCGGGGTCAACGGCACTCCCGGGGCCGCCCGCGCCGTGGGGGCGGCATGGGAGAGGCACACGAACGGCAGCGCGAGATGTCGAATGCGCGAGGCGATGCACCTGCTGCGCGAGGTGGTGGACCCAGAGAGCGTTCCCGCGGGCGAGCTGCGGCCCGCGAACGAGCGCGATCGCGACCTGCTCGTAGCGTGGGAGCGCGCCTTTGTGCACGAGGCCGGGCTGTTCGCCGGAGCCGCCCAGCAGGCCGAGCAGGCAGTGCTCCGTAGGCTGCACGCGGGTGCGCAGTTTGTGTGGGAAGACGCGCAGCCCGTCAGCACCCTGGCGCTCTCGCCGCCGATCGCGAGCACGGTGCGGATCGGACCGGTGTACACACCGCCAGAGCACCGACGCCGCGGTTACGCGAGCGCCGCGGTGGCGCGCGCGAGCCACGGCGCGCTCGCGGGTGGAGCGGACCAATGCATGCTGTTCACCGACCTGGCCAACCCCACCTCCAACAAGATCTATGCCGCGGTCGGCTTTCGCCGCGTCGGCGACTGGGAGGAGCTCGAGTTCAGTCGACGCTAGTGCTCGCCGCGCTCACCGTCATCGGCCGTCAATGCCAACTTTCGCACGGCTCCCTGTGCAAGGCGCGGCTACGCGCGCTGGGCGGGGGCTTGGATGTGTGGCTCGAGCCATGCGCTCAGCCGCTGCAGCGGCGCCGCCCCCACCAGCCGGTCGGCCTCTGCGCCGTCGCGCAACACGACCAGCAGCGGAATGCCTTGCACGCCGTAGCGGGCGGCGATTGCATGGGCCTCGTCGACGTTGAGCTTTACGACCTTCAGATGGCCCGCGTTGTCGCGTCCGAGCTGCTCGACCAGCGGCGACACCATCCTGCACGGCCCGCACCACGGCGCCCAGAAGTCCACCAGGACCGGCAGAGACGACTTGATCTCCGCGTCGAAGCTGTCGGCCGTCGCTTCCACGATCCACGGCAACGGTGTGTGGCACGCGCTGCAGCTGGGAACGCCCGAAGCGGTCGGTCGCACCCGGTTCTTGGTGGAGCAGCTCGCGCACTCGATGATCGTGGCGGGGTCTGTCATCGGTCTCTCAGATCCAAGCGCCCGCCACTCGACCTGTCAAGAGGGCTGCGATGTCGGCGGCGCGGGCGCGCTGTCCCGCGCCGCCTCAACGCAGACGCCGCGAGTCAGGGCAGATCGGTGCCCGCGCCGGCGCAGTAGCCGGTGCCCGCGGCGGCTTCGTTGCTCCACAGCGACTGCACGGCAAACGTGGTGCCCTGGTTGCCTTTGACGTCGCCCATCGCCCCGGGGATCGGCAACACGTTCGGCGCGCCCGGGAGCCCGCCTGCGAGCGGCTCGCCCACCCACGCACACTTGTCGCCGTTCTCGTTGGCGTCGACGGTGTCATACCAGCCGCCGAGGTCCGTGGTGTTCGAGCCGCTGCCGAGGATCTCCTCGGCGCCGGGGTCGGTCACGGTCTCGGCGATCTCGTGGCCAAGCACGATCGAGAGCCCGTCGAGCTTGCCGGCGGCGCCGCTGTTGACGGCGTTTTCGCCGCAGGAGTTCGACGTCGATCCGATCGCGAGGACGTAGGGCATGTTCGTGTAGGCGATCCCGCTCTGGACGCCGTCGTAGATGCCGTGCTCGACGCCAGGCTGCGTGTAGTCATGAAACGCGCAGTAGCCGGTCGCCAGGGCGTTTGGATCGGTGAAGTTGCGCGGCTGTGCGATCACGAAGTTCGCGTCGGCGAGGTCGCTCACGTGGAAGTGCGCGGCAGCGCGCGCGGCCTCCGCGGCGAGATCGGTGTAGGTGTTCCCCGCTCCCGCGGGATTGCTCGACGAGGTGCCGGTGAGGTTGGCGCTGTTTTCGTCATCGACCCAGATGCCCGCGAGGACGTTGCTCGGGTTGGCGATGTGTTCTTCGGTCCCACCGGGGCCGGTCTGGTAGTACTGCGTCGTCTGGGCGGCCCACGGCGTGCCGCCGAGCTGATAGACCCAGTCGGCCATGCGCGCGCCGGCGTGGTCGGGGTCGCACGGCAAAGTCGCCGTCAGCGTGCCCTCGGCGAGGGTCTCGGATGTGCACTGGGCGCCGGCGGGAAACGCGCCGGCCTCGCCCCAGCCGAAGTACACGAGATACACCTGCGGGTGGACCTGCACGTGCCCGCCCCAGTAGGCCATGTTGCCGGGGTACGGCAGCGTCGTCGCGGGGGCCTCGGGAAGGCCGCAGTTGGAGAACGGTTCCGGCAGCATCCCGCTCTCCGGACACGGTGGCGCGGGCGGGTTTATCGCCCGATGCGCCGCGATGATCGCCTGCTGGCGCGCGATCTCCTTCGGCAGGGTGGGCATCAGGATTGGGTTGGCTGACGCCGCTGCGGCCTGCATACAGGCCGCGAGCGTCACGCCGGCGCAGATTGCAAGCAGACGACGTCCGATCATCCAGTTCACGCTCCCGGGTGAGATGTGCGTTTGCGCAAACGCAGCCGGGAATGGCAGCGTCGCCGAGGGCAACTACCCCTGGATATGCGCGCGCAAACTCGCCGTGCCAAGGCGCTAGCGTTGCCGCGTGCGCGTGGCGACCTGGAACGTCAACTCGGTCAAGCAGCGCGTGCCGAGGCTGCTGCCGTGGCTTGACGAACGCCAGCCCGACGTGGTCTGCCTGCAGGAGACCAAGCTCACCAACGGGGCTTTTGAGAAGCTGCTGGGCAAGGAGCTCGCAAAACGCGGGTACGAGCTGGCGCTCAACGGCGAAGCCCAGTGGAACGGCGTGGCGATCCTGTCACGAGCCGGCCTGGCTGATGTCGCCGCCGGGGTGCCGGAAGGACCCGGCTTCCCGCAGCAGGAGGCACGGGCCGTGGCGGCAACGTGCGGGGGCGTGAGCGTGCACTGCGTGTACGTTCCAAACGGCCGCAGCCCGGGATCTGACCACTACCGCTACAAGCTCGCCTGGCTTGCGGCGCTCGAGCGCAGCCTGCGCGGCGGGCCGGCGGCGATGATTGTCTGCGGCGACATGAACATCGCGCCCCGCGACGAGGACGTCTTTGACCCCGACGCCTACGCCGGTCACACGCACGTGACCCCGCCGGAGCGAGAGGCGCTGGCGCACCTGGAGGCGTCGGCCGGTCTGCGCGACGTCGTGCGCGATCGCTGGCCGGGCAAGCGCGTGTTCAGTTACTGGGACTACCGCGCCGGCATGTTCCACCAGGACCTCGGCATGCGCATCGACCTCGTGCTCGCCAGCGACAGCGTGGCCGCGCGCGTGCAGGCGGCGTGGATCGACCGCCAGGCGCGCAAGGGCAGCGGACCGAGCGACCACGCGCCGGTGATCGTGGACCTGGACACCGCTCCAGACGGCGACATCGGGCCGGTCGTCCCGCCGCCGTCTGCACCGGTGCTCAAGCGCGGCACCAAGCGTCTGCCCCAGCAGACCTGAGCGCCCCGGCGGCGCGGCGTCCAGAGCCGCGTCCAGCGCGTCCAACAGCGGTCCAAGCGCCACAACGCGCCTCAAGTAGCGCCCCTCTGGGTCGACGCGACCCCGCCAACGACCCGAGGAGGACAGCCAATGAAACGCTCCTGCAGCTTCCGCCGGGCCACAATCGCCGCGCTCGCGGCCGCGTGCGCCGCCCTGCCCACCGACGCCTCGGCCCAGCGCCGGGCGCGATCACACCACGGCGCAAGCCACTCCGCACATGCGTGCATCCGCTCGCGGGGCGCGCGACACCAACGAGCTCGCTCGCGCTGTCGCGCGGCGGCGCACGGCGCCGTGCTCGCTGCCTCGTTCACGAGCACGGGCGCGGAATCGGCGTTTGGCAAGACGGCCATTGGCTCCTCGTCGGACAGCTTGCTGGGCGAACGCAAGCGCGTGAACCGCTACGCGCTGCCCGCAAGCGCAGCGGTCGGCAAGCTCGAGATGTACCTCACGCCCACCTCGAATGCGGGCCAGCAGGTGCTGCGCGGGGTGATCTACGCCGACGCATCGGGCAAGCCGCAGGCGCTGCTCGCGGTCAGCGAACAGCTCACGTTCCACAGCACGAGCCCGGCCGGCTGGTACGCGCTGACGTTCGCCGCCCCGGTGGCGCTTGGAGCGGGCAACTACTGGATCGGCGTGATCAGCGGCGGCACAAACCACGTGGCGGGCTTTCGCTACGACGCCGTTAGTGGGGCGCGCTGTTACAACGCCAACTCCTACGCGCTCGGGCCGAGCAACCCGTTCGGCGCCGCCAGCGGCGACTCCGAGCAGATGTCGCTGTACGCGACCTACACCGTGAGCGGCGCGCCGGCCGGCGCGGCGCCCGCAGTCAGCAGCGTCAGCCCCGCGTCGGGCCCCGAAGCCGGCGGCACGCCGGTGACCATCTCGGGGGCGAACCTCGCCGGCGCCACCGCGGTCATGTTCGGTGGCGCCTCGGCGCTGCGGTTCACGGTCAACTCCGCGGGGTCGATCAGCGCGGTGTCGCCACCGGGTAGCGGCGTCGCTGACGTGACGGTCACCAGCGGCGCCGGCCCCAGCGCGAGCGTGCCGGGCGATCGGTTCAGCTACGTCGCCCCGTCCGCGCCACCGCCGTCGCAGCCACCGCCACCACCGTTGCCTCCGCCATCGGCCCAGCCGCCGGGCACGGCTGGCGAAGTGCGCTTCGTCAAGACAGCGAGCTCGTCGTTTGACGGCGAAGCCGTGCCGGCGAACGCGGGTTGGCTGACCGAACACTTCAGCCGCATGATCACGTGGTCTCCGTTCTTTGACACGCGCACGAGCTGGTACCCGAACGCGTGGGTGTATCAGGACGCTTACGCGATCTACACCGGCTCGCGGCTGGCCTCAGAACATCCCGAATGGATTCTGAAAAACGCGGCCGGCGAACCGCTGTACATCCCCTTCGGATCGCCGCCCACGCAGTACGCGGGTGACATCTCCAACCCCGCCTTTCGCCGCTACTGGATCGAACGCACAAAAGCGATCGCGGCGCACGGCTATCGCGGCGTGTTCGTCGACGACGTGGACATGTGGGCCAATGTGTCAAACGTGCGGCTTGAAAAGCAGGCGCCGATAAGCGGGGTCAGCGGCCAGCCGATCGGCGACGAAGCGTGGCGTGAATATTTCGCCGCCTTCATGGGTGAACTGCGCGCCGCGCTGCCCGGCTATGAAATCGCCGACAACGCGGTGTGGTATGCCGGTGCCAGCTCGTCCAACCGCGGCCCCACAAACCCGTGGGTGCGCAGCCAGATCGAACACGCCAACGTGATCAACATCGAGCGCGGCGCCAACGACGGCGGTCTCACCGGCGGCAAAGGCGGCTGGTCGCTGAGGAACCTGTTCTCCTACGTCGACGAAGTGCACGCGCTGGGCGACGGCGTGGTGTTCGACAGCTCCGCCGCCGAAGTGACCCCGATGGAATACAACCTCGCGGCCTACTTCTTGATCTCAAACGGAGCCGACTTCGTTGACGGCGGTGGCTCGAGTCAGACCGTCACGAGCTTCTGGCCGGGCTGGGGCGTGAACCTCGGTGAACCCACCGGCCCGCGCGAACGCTCGAGCTCGGGTCTGTGGAAACGCTCGTTCAAGGGCGGCGTGGTGTACCTGCTGGAGCCGGGCGCGTCCGCGCAGACCGTCACTCTCCCCGCCCCGATGACCAGCGTCACGCTCGGCACGGTGAGCTCGATCACGCTCGGCGCGCGCCAGGCCGCGGTGCTTAGCGGGTAACCCGGCGCCCCCTGCGCCGGACCGGTCCCCGCGCGGGCCGGCCGGCGCGGCCGGGTGTCCGGCGCAGCACGCGTTCAGCGCGGTGGACGGTACATCCGCTCGACCGCGCGCAGCTTGATCGACCGCGGCGCGGGCGAGTTGATGCGCATGTACCAACGGATCACGGAGCCGGGGATCAGCGTGCGCCGGCCGCGGTCAAACGCGTGCAGCGACTCTCTGGCCACCTGCTCGGCGGAGATCTTGCCCGGCACTGGCGGGACGTAGCCGGGCTCGTGGCCGGCTACCTGCTGCCACTCGGTGGGCACGGGACCCGGGTTGACGCAAAGAACGCGCACCCCACTGCGTCGCAGCTCGGCCGCGAGCGCGTCGCTGAAGGCGCGCGCAAATGCCTTCGTCGCGCTGTAGGTGGCCTCGTAGGGCAGCGGCTGCATTGCGGCGGTGGAAGCCACCGTGATCACGCCGCCGCGGCGGCGCTCGAGCATGCGCGGCAGGAACGCGTGCGTGAGCGTCACTAGCGCCTCGCAGTTGACGCGCACCTCTTCGGCCTCGCGTGCGGCGTCGATCCCAGGGAAGCGACCGTAGGTGCCAAAGCCCGCGTTGTTGACCAGCAGGTCGACCTCTAGCCCGCTCGCCTGAACCTTGCCGTACAGCGAGGTCGCGTCACTGGCGAGGTCGCATTCGATTACGTGCGCCGGGCCGGCGAGCGCGTCAGCCAGCTGCGCGAGACGGTCTTTGCGGCGCGCCACGAGGATCACCTCGTACCCCCGTGCCGACAGCTGCTTTGCAAACTCCGCGCCGATCCCCGACGACGCGCCAGTGACAAGCGCGACTTCTGCCATGGCGTGCAACCCTAGAGAAGCAGCGGCGCTCCCGCGTCCACGCCGCCTACAGTTCGAAGCTGTCGAAGTCCGCGAACGCCGCTTCGGTGCCCTGCGAGGTGGCGCGGATGCGCAACGCGACAGCCTGTCCGGCAAAGCGGTCCATGTTCAGCGACACCGTGCGCGGGCGCAGCTTTGAGCAGCTGGTGGGGCTGGCCAGCAGCGCCGGCGCGGTGAACGTGAGCTGCGGGTGCAAGAACGGCCCCGAGAGGATGCTCACCCTGACCTTCACCGCGGCGCGGCCGCCCCACGTGCGAAAGCGCAAATGCCCCGGGTGCACCGGCACGATGATCCCTTGTTCCACAAACGCTGCGGCGCCGGCCGGCACGTTGAGCTGCAGAAACGCGTGCCCTCGCTGCGAGCGGTCGCACTTGCGCATCGGGGCGAACAGTCTCTTGAGCGCGAGGATATGGGGATACCCCGGGAGCGTGCCCTTGGCCTGCGCGACCGCCTTCCAGCCTTCGAGGCCCTGGGTGAAGCTCGGGTTGTAGATCGCGTTCGCGCGGGCCGGCCCGGCGAGCGCGAGGCTCAGCGCCGCCGTGGCGGCCAACCACGCTGCCGCGCCAACTGCCGCACGACGAGGCGCGCGTGTTGGTGGACTGAAGATCGCTCTCGTCGGCATCGCCTGCACTCCGCCCGCGCCGGCGGGCGCGCAAGGCTAGCAGCGGACGGGGCGGCGGCGTCGAGCATCAGTGGCTGCGCAACCGCCGGCAGCGGCGGCCCGGTCGCGTGCGACTGCCACGCGAAAGCCAAAAGCGAGGACGCGGTGAGGTCGATCGCCGGCTCGTCGGTGCTGAACGACTGCACGTTGTCGCGGTACACCGCTCCGTGGCCGTTGAATCGCTTGTACCCGTCCACGCCGTTGGCCGGGCAGGCGCGCATCCCGGGCAGCGCGCCGCGGCTGGCTCTTTCGGTGGGGCCCTCAACCACGGCACCCGCGAGCACCGGCGGCGTGCCGTCCAGCGAGCCGGCGAGGTTGGCCACCTGGTGCTGGGGGCAGCGGGGGAACGCTGCACCGTCGCCAGTCACAAACGACGTGCCCCAGGCGTTCGCGCCCAACGCGTTGCCCAGCCAGCGCTGCGCGTAAAGCGCGTACGTCGGTTCTGCGACCAGCGCGTCGTACTCCGAGGCCATCACCGACAGGCCGTCGCCGTGGGAGATCGTGTCAGACGCACTCCACGGGTAGCCGAACCCGAAGGGATCGAGCGCTGCCTGCGAAGCGGCGGCGTCGAGCTGTTCGCGCACGCCCGCGAGCAACTGCGCTTCGGACACCGCCAACCCTGGCGGGTCGCCGGCCTGGCGCAGCGCGCGGATGAGCTCGTAGTGAGCCAGGCCGCTCACGTCATAGAGATTGAGCCCTTCGCCTTCACCCGCGCCGTGCAGAAGGTATTCGTGCGCCCAGCTTGCCGCCTGGCGCAGGTAGTACAGCGATTCGGTGTGCGGCAGCCCAGCCGGGAGCGCCTTGCCCGACGCGAGCGCGTCGGCCAGCTCGGTTGCGCCCAGCTCCAGGTCGTCGCGCCATTCGGTCTCCGGATAGAAGCCGTAGGGAAGCGCGGTGAGCAGGGGCCCGCTCGGGTTCGTGTCGGCGAGTTCGAAGATGTGCTCGCCGGCGAGCAGGCAGCGCGCCGCGAGGCTCGGCTGGGTGGCGGCGAGCACCTCAAAGCACAACCCAAATGCCGCGGCGTCGCGGCCCGCGAGGTTGGGGCTCACCGGCGCGCCCGGCGGGCCCGCGCGGAATACCGGCCTGTTGCGTATGTAGCGCAGGCGCGGATCGCTACCTCCGTAGCCGTCGTCTTGCTGTGGCAGGCGCCAGATGTCGTGATCGGAGAGCGTGGCCGAGTTGCCGGCGCCGATCCCCACCTGGTAGTAGAGCGTGCGCGTCGAGTCGTCCCACATGCGCATCAGCCATTCCACGCCGAACTGCGCCTCGCCGGCGAAGTCAGATGCGCTCGCGCCGGTGCCTAGTTGCGCGGGAAAGTCGCGCACGCCGATCATCTGCAGGTCGACCGCGTAGCTGGTCGTCTGCACGAACTTCAGATAGTCGCCCGCGTCCCACCAGCCGCCCGAGGCGTCGATCGTCGAGCCCAAGCTCGTCAGTTCGCCGTTGAAACGGCCGCTTTCGTCGACCGCAGGCGTGAGGTATGTCATCGCGCGCTCGTCGTTGAGGTGTGCGGGCGCGCTGCGCAGTGCCGACGCGATGAACTGCGGACCGTCGCGCTCGTTCTCATAAAACGACAGCCCGTTGGCGAGGGCTTGGGTGTAGAGCGACTCGGCGGGCGCGACGACGAACGGCGGCGATAGCGCGGGGCTCGCGCCGCCGAGCGAGATCCGGTAGCTGCCCGGCTGGTGCAGCGCGTCGAAGTCGAGCGCGTAAACGCGGCGCCAGTGCCCGCTCCAGCTCCCCAGCTGCGCCCCCACCGGCGCGGTCAGCACCGCTTCTGAAGAAGGTTCGCGAAGCAGTGAGAACGTCGCCCCGGACTCGCTCCGGCGCGACATCAGATACGCGCGCTTGGGTGAGGCTTCGGCGTAGCCGACCTGATTGACCCGGATCAACGCGCTCTGCGCCGCGCCGGCGGCACGTGCGTCCGACGCGCTTGCACCCGCCGCGACCGCGACGGCGACCAGCAGCGTGCACACGCCGCGCACGCATTTCACCGCGCACGCCGCCGCGGTAGGCACGCACGTGCTCACAGGCATACGATACGCGCGCGCGAACGGCCGCCGACGAGCGCCGGTGGCGCGGTCGGCCCACGCCCGAGGAGGCTCCGGATGCCCGATGTGAACGACTTCAACCGCAACGTGATCGAGGAATTCCGCGCCAACGGCGGCAGGGTGGGCGGGCCCTTCGAGGGTGCTCCGCTGCTGCTGCTTACAACCACCGGCGCAAAGAGCGGGCGGGCCTACACGACGCCGGTGATGTATCTGCCCGACGGCGAGCGAATGGTGGTGTTCGCGTCAAAGGGAGGGGCGCCCACCAACCCCGCCTGGTTTCACAACTTGGTCGCCAACCCGGACGCCAGCGTGGAGGTCGGCGACGAGAGCTTTCCCGTGCACGCCACCGTCACCTCCGGCGGGGACCGCGACCGGCTCTTCTCTCGCCAGTCGCAGCTGTACCCGCAGTTTGCCGAGTACGCACAGAAAACCACGCGTGAGATTCCGGTGGTCGCGCTGCAGCGCTCCGACTGACAAACGTGTCAGCGAGCGCGCGGGCTACGGGTGGACCACCGCTGCGTAATCGGGGCCGCCGTGGGGACCATAGGGAACGAAGTCCATTCCGTCCGGCGTGTTGAGGTAGCCGGGCGCAGTCCCGGGCGCGTCGGTGTGGCCGTACTGCCACACGATTTTGTTGCTGCGCGGGTCGATCACGACCACGCGGTGGCGGTAGTCGTCGTTGACCGCGATGTTGCCGTTGGGCAGCGGCATTGCGAGCGACGGGTGGTCCAGCCGGTCGTAGCCTTCGGTGGGCCGGTAGCGCCACAACACGTGGCCGAGCTGGTCCATGATGATGATCGAGCCCGGGTTTGAGTAGTCGGCGAGCAGGATCCTCCCTCCGGGCAGCGGCTGTGGGTCTGAGGGGTAGCCGACGGGCGCCTGCACCGCGAATGCGAGCCGCCCGTCGGGGCCGATCTCGTCGATCCAGCTGCCGTTGATCTCGCTTACGAGCACTCCCCCGCCGGGCACCGGCGTGTCGCCGTTCACAGCGCCGAGGTAGCCCGGCGGTTCGTGCCGGCACACGGCCGAATGCCCGTATTCGCGCAGGATGCGGCCCTGCGCGATGAACAGGATGCGGCAGTTGTACGCGTCGGCCACCGTGAAGGAGCCGTCGGGCAGCACGTAGGCGTCGTCGGGCGTGTTGAGGTGCGTGCTGTCGGTGCCCTGTTCGCCGGGGTGCCCAAACAGCACGCTGAGGTTGTGGTCGGAGAGGCGCACAGAGACGATCGCGTGGTTGTCCTCCTCGTTGGCGATCAGTTCGGCGCCGCCCGGCGCGACGAAGGTGTCGTCGTTGTAGACGAGCCTGCGGCCGCGCCTGAGGTCTTCGGATGACGGGTACAAGAAGACGACCTGTCCTGAGGGGCTGACCACGAGGATGCGGTTGTTGCCCCGGTCGGCGATGAGGATGTAACCGCCGGGCCCGCCCCGCTTCGACGCGGCTTCATAGGCCGCCGCGGTTCCAGGCTGGGTGCCCACCACGTTCTGCGGCGCCCACAACGCCGCGAGCCCACCCACCGACAACGGTGCGAGCGGGCCGCCGTCGACGACCACCGGCGCGTGCGCGGCGGCGTTGTGGTGGTGCCCGCCGCTCTCAGACGATCCGCCTTTGGCTGCCAGCACCGCGATGAGCACGATTGCCGCGAGAGCGGCCAGCGCCACGCGGCGGCGCTGGCGCCGGACGCGTAGACGGCTGTGGGCACGGCGCGCGGCGCGCGTGGAGTCGATCGGGGCCATAGCTATGGCGCCTGTCCTAGCAGCCGCAGCGTCAGGCCAGCGATCGTCTGCTCGCCGTAGGCCATTGACGGGTCACCGCTGCTGAGCAGCGCGACCGCGAAGGTAATGCCCGGACGCTCGAGGCGCGCAGCCTGGTTGACCACGCCCTCTTCGTCAAGCCAGCCGCCCTTGAAGTAGACCGCGAACTCTGGTCGCGCCACGGCCGGAACGCCCCAGCTCTGGCCCGGTTCGATCGTCGACTCAAGCCAGCGAGCGTACCCGTCGAAGCGGCGCGGGATCAGCGAGTCCTGAACGTAGAAGAAACGCGCCAGATCGGCAGCGGAGACCTGCGTGAACGCCCACCAGCCGTGCGCGCGTTCGTAGTCGTGCATTCCGGCCTGGCGCGCGACGCCGTCGAGGCGTTGCTGGCCGATCGCCGCCAGCACAGCGGAGGCCGCCGCGTTGTCAGACGAATGGATCATCGGATACAGCAGCGCTTCACTCGCGCGGTCGAGCGCGCGCCGCTCGGCGGCGAGCATCTGCAGGTACGCCACGAGCATCATGGACTTCACCACGCTCGCCGAGGCAAAGCGCCGGTGCGCATCGAGGCCGGCGACACCGCCGCGGTCGTCGACCACCGCGAACGCGTTGTAGCCCTCTCGCGCCGCCAGGTATCGAGCGGCGGCCTGCACGCGTTCGGCGGTGGGATAAACGTCGAACGCCACGCTCACCACGACGACCGCGCCGCTGCGGTTCGACGCGTCGCGGTCAAGGACGCGGTAGCGGGTGACACGGCTGCTGCGCACCGGCGCAAAGCGGTAGCGCCCTGCAGACACAGACACCGTGTGGGCGATGTTCTCAAACGGCGCGCCCGTCCCGTACGAAGCCTGCAGCTCCAGTCGCTGACCGGCCTGTGGGCCCAGGGGGGTGCGCACGACGCCGGAGATCCTCGTCGGGCTCCCGGGTCTGACCTCGCCGGGGTCGGCGTGGGTGGTTATCGTCACCGGCGCCGCGGAGCGCGGCGGCGCCGCGGTGGTGTACGCGACTCCGGCGCGCGCAGGCGCCGCGCCGACCGCCGTCAACGCGCAGGACACCGCGCCGAGCGAAGCTGCGTGGG
>DASZFR010000193.1:0-5152 GCA_035939635.1 Solirubrobacteraceae bacterium | reverse complement strand
GAAGTAGGCGGCGAGGTTGTATTCCATGCCCTGCGGTTCGGAGGCGGCGCCGTCAAGCACGATGCCGCGGCCGAGGCTGTGCACGCCGTCGATGAAACCGAGGAGCGCGTTCAGCGACCACTGCCCGCTGCCGCCGGTGATGCCGGAGTCATTGACGCCGCGCTCGAGCATCACGTAGTTGGCCGCTTCCACCTCGCGTCGAATGCTCGGGTCACCGATACCCGCGTTGCCGTTGGCAAACCAGATCGCGTTGTGCACGATCTCGGCGCCCGGGAGCGCGGTGCGGATTTCGGTCATGAAGTCCGCCATGTATTCGCGCCACGCGCCACCCGAGATCGCGCCTGCGACGCCGACCGGGGCGACCAAAGCTTCCGCCGCGTTGCCGACGCGCTCTTCCATGTTGACGTCGTCCACGAACAAGCCGCGGTAGCCGTGCGCGTAGTGGCTCTTTGCCTGTTCGATCCAGTAGTGACGAAAGGCGGGGTTTGAGATGTCGGCCGCGTACTGCGGGCACGTGCCGCCGGAGCATTCGAAGGGGATGTACAGCTTGTTGCCGGCCGAGTCGTGCAGGATCCATTCCGGGTGCTGCGCGGCGAGCGAGCTTTCGCGGTAGATCGCGTAGGAGTCGTCATACATCCACGCCTGCGGGTACCAGGCGGTCTTTTCGTCGAAGTAAGGCGACCACGCGAGCATGCGCCACACGTGTTCGCGCAGCCACGCCTGGGTCTGCGGCGAGGGGCTGCTGGTGACGGAGTCAAACGAAGAGTCAGCCGAGCGCACGAAGTGGATGGTGCCGGCGGTGTCCGCGGCGGCGGACGCGGCGGCGGTGACGATCATCGTGAGTGTCAGTGCGGCGATACCGAACGCGCGGCGAAGGCCCGTGCGCATGGCGTCTCTCCCTTCGGCAGCTGGGCGGTCTCACGCGAGACCCCTGGCTTTGCGCCCCCGGCTCGCGCCGGGTTTGCCTTGTCGTGGGCGAGCCCTCGGCCCGCTTTGATCTAGGGCCCGTTTCGGCCGGCCGTTTGGGAGCCTGCAGGCGCGCAAGGACCCGTGCAGACGAATGTTCGAGACGGTCCGCGGACCGCTGAGCAGGATCGCGCGGCTATGCGCACCGATTCCGCTGCGCGGTGTGCGGCCGTGGTTCAGGCGGCCTCGGCTGGGTGCTGCTGGAAGCGCGCGCGAATCTGTTTGCTGGCATTTCTGGCGGCGCGCATCGGCGGGCTCGCCAGCAGCGGCTCGTAGCGATCGGTGAGCTTGAGCAGCATCACCGGCAGTGGGTCGGCCGCGCCGACCATCGCGCGGGTGAGCTCAAACGGGTCCCAGCTGCCCGAGCCCGTGGTCACGGCGGCGAGCATGCCCGCGTCGCGCGCCGCCGCAATCGCCGCGGGGCCGTAACGCCCGAACGGATAGGCAAACGTCTCTACCGGGGCGCCGCAGATGCGCTGCAGCGCCTGCGCCGAGTCACGGATCTCAGCGAGGCACTGCTCGTAGCCGAGCGCGGACATATCCGGGTGGGTCATCGTGTGCGCGCCTAGCTCCCAGCCGGCGCCCGCGAGCTCGCGCAGCTGGTCCTCGCTCATCATCGCGGCGTCGCCGCCGCCGCCAACCCACGGGCTCGAGCCGTCGATGAAGCCGATCGTCACGTACACCGTGGCCGGGATCGAGTACTCGGCCAGGATCGGCCAAGCAACCTCGTGGTTGTTGCGCATGCCGTCGTCGAAGGTGATCGCGGCCAGCCCGGCCGGCGGCTCTGAGCCGCCGGCCTCTCTCGCAAAATCGGCGAGCGTGACGAAGCGAAATCCGGCGCCCAGCAGCAGCTCCAGCTGGGCGCGGAAACGATCGGGCGCCACGAGCAGCATGCTCAGGTCGTCGCGCCTGCGCGCCCGCGCCACGCCGTGGTAGCCGAGCACGACTGCGCGGCGGCGGGCTATTTTCGCGAGCGCGCGCTGCGCCAGGCCGCCGTCGATCACGACACCTGCTCCGCCACGGGCGTTCGCCCGAAGCGCGCGTGCAACTGCTCGGCTGCGATGCGCGCGACCGAGAAGTCGTCGGGGAACGCCACGCGCTCCCACGAGAAGAGGATCAACAAGTACACGGCTACGCCGAGCGGCATGGCCGCCGCGAGGTGGTTGCGCAAAGTGAACATGACCGTGCCCGCGACGGCGCTCGCGAGCACCGGACCGCCGAGCATGCGCCGCAGCTCCAGGTGCCCAGACCATCTGCGCGCGAGCACGAGCAGCGCCCCGGCGACGAGCAGCTCCGACCCCGAGGTGCCGGCGGCGGCGCCGAGCAGTGAGAAACGCGGGATCAGTATGAGGTTGACGACGATGTTCTCCACGGCCACCACGGCGTACACGATCGCCACCGTGGGGCGGCGCCCCTGGGCGAAGAACAGCTGCGCACTGAGCGAGGCGATCGCGAACAGGGGGATCGTGGGCGCGAGCAGCGCCAGCGCTTTCCCGGCCTTGTGAAACTCGCTACCCCACACCAGCTGCACGAGCGGGTCCGCGAGCACGATCGCGCCCACTGCCACCGGCAGCGTGATCGCCAGGAGCAGCTTGAGCCCGCGCTGGAACACAAAGCCCACGGTGGGAGTGCTGTACGGGGTCAGACGCGCGAGGGAGGGGAGCACCGCCACGTTGACCGCCCACGAGAAGAAGGCGGTGGTTTCAAGCAGCTTGTACGCGGCGTTGTACTGACCCACTTCGCTTGCGGGCTTGAAGATCGCGAGCATCGTCATGTCGATGCGGAAGAGGATCGCGAGCGCCACAAATGCGATCCCGATCGGGAACGCCTCGCGCGTGACGTCCAGCGCGCCGCGGAAGTTGATGTGCAGCCGCGGGCGGGCGATGTAGCGGTACATCATCACCGTGCCCAGCGCCGCCGCGAACGCCGATCCGGCGCAGTAGATCGCTGTCACCCCGATCAGCCCCACGTGCAGGTACAGCGCGGTGATCGCCACCGCGGTGGTGATCCAGCGCTGGGCGATCAGCACCGCCGCGATGAACTCCGCGCGTTCGTAGGCCTGAAACACCGCGAACGGCACCTGCACCATGTAGTCGCCCGTGAAGCCGAGCCCCAGCAGCAGCACCACGATCAGCGTGTGCTCGCTCATGCCCCCGGCCCACAGGATGAGCGCCACGATCAGCAGCGGCGGCACACTGAACAGCGAGCGTGCGAGCATCGCGTTTGAGTAGTACTTCTCAAGCTGCGAGCGGTCCTTGGACACCTCGCGCGCGAGCACGATGTCCTGGCCGAAGTAGCCAAGCGCGGTCACCAGCGTGACGAACGAGAGCGCGAAGCTGAAGATGCCGAACTGTGTCGCGCCGAGCTTGCGCCCGATGAACACGTACAGCGCGGCTGTCGCGAGCTTCGAGCCGACGTCCGCGGCCGCGCGAAAGCCCGCGTTGAGCAAAATGCGCGAAGAGCGCGCGCCGGCGCGCACCCGCGCATCGCCGGCGCCGTCATCCGGCGGGTAGGCGTGTTCCTCGTCCGGCGGGCCCGCCGCCGCGGTGGCGGCAGGCGGGGTGCCGTCGATGTGGTCGAGGATGTGCACACCCGCGCCCACGCGCTCGCGCACGGTGCCGTAGGAGGCCGGAGCGGGCTGGATGTCGCCGCCGAACACGGCGGGCGCGCCCTGGATTTCCGTCGGCAGCGCGGGTTTTAGCTGCCCGGTGCGAAATTCGCGCACGCGCGCGCTGTGCTCCTCGCGCGCGTGGCGCGCCAGCTCGCGCACGACCACCTGCAGGCGGCGTGCGAGTTCGAGCAGCCGCTCGTGATCGGTGGCGCCCGCCGCGCCGTTGCCGTTGTGCTCTTGCTCGCGCTCGCTGGGGCTAGACACGCTCATGTTTGCCGTCCTGGCTTGCGCGCGCGGGCAGCTCGCTCGTCTTCATGGCCTTGCCCACACCGTGCTGCACTCAAGATACAACGCCCCCACCGCCGTCCACAAAGCAGCGCGCGCCGGTTTGTCTGCGTGCACGGCGACCCTCGCCGACGGTCCCCGAGGTCATCCCGAGCCTCCCGCGCAAGTGTGCTGGGGCGGTAATGGTAGGGCAGTTGGCGTGCGCTCGCGGGCGTCTCGCGCGCGTCGTGACGGCAGCGTGTTTGAGGCGGGCCGAAGGGTCGCGGATTTCGCCCGCCATGGGCAACTCATCGGGCGATCGCGCGGATTTCTCAAAGGATCGGCGCGGCTGGGCGCCCGCTCTCAGACGGCGGGCAGGCGTGCCGGGTTGCGCGCAGATCCGGCGCTCGCTTGTTGTGCTGATACGCGGTCGGCTGTACCCTCGCTGGATGGGCATGGAGGCCCAACGACTCCTCGCGGGGGACGAGGCGCGGCCTGGCGACCAGCGGGTCGAGCCCGCGCCGCCGAACCTTGCGCTCGTGCGCGGGCTGAGCGCGGTGGAGAGGGCGCTCGTGGAACGTTTCGGCGCGGCGCTGCTGGGCCGCGTGCTGTTGGTCGGGTGCTCGGTCGGTCGCTTTACCGCGCAGCTGCATCTGCTTGCGCTGGAGCTGCACGGGGTGTGCGACCGGGCAGCGGACGTCGCGCGCTGCCGGCGGGCATACCCGCACGCGGTGTTCACCCAATGCGACCCGCGCGACCTCGCCGACTTTGCTCCTTGCGCCTTCGGCGCGGCGGTGGTGCCAGGCGTCGCGCTGGACGTGCTCGACGACGACGAGCGGCGAGCGGCACTGTGCGACATACGCGCGCTGCTGACGCAGGACGGGCTTCTGATCTTCTCCGTTTACAACCGCGACTGCACCGCGCGTCCCACGGGCGGGTTGCGCGCGCTGCTTGGCTCGCGCAACCATGTCGAGGCGCCCGACTGCCTGTCCCGCGACGCCCATGAGCGCCAGCTCTCAGAGCTCGGCTACGACGTGCTCGAATGCCTCGACTGCGACGGCCGCAGACTAGAGGGCTCGGCGAGCCGGGAGCGCTCCCGCCGCCTTTACTTCGTGGCGCGGGCCTAACTGGGCGTGTAGATCGCGTACAGCGACTGCTGCTCGGAGTCGGTGCTGAAGGACCCGAACGGGTTGCTCGGACCGAGGCTGTATTCGTTGGCGTTGTAGTCGCGCGATTTTTCGACACTGTCGTAACGGAACCCTGCGATGTCGGCGGTGGAGCCGGTGAACACGCCGATCCAGTAGTTGCCCG
>DASZFR010000192.1:0-4670 GCA_035939635.1 Solirubrobacteraceae bacterium | reverse complement strand
ACAACTTCGACGAGATCGAGCGTCTCGCGCGCCTGCTGGCAGCCACCCCGCAGACGGGCGGTCCCCAGGCGGTGCTCGTGCGCGTCACCCCCGACGTGACCGGCGAGACCCACGCGAAGATCTCCACCGGTCAGGCCGACTCGAAGTTCGGCTTTGCGATGCAACACGCGCCGCGCGCCCTGCAGCGCGTCGGCGACGTCCCCGGCCTGGAGCTGCGCGGGCTGCACGCGCACATCGGCTCGCAGCTGCTCGAGCTCGAGCCGTTTGCCGCCGCCGCGGCGCAGCTCGCCACGCTGGGCCCGTTCCCCGTGTGGGACCTCGGAGGCGGCCTCGGCGCGCGCTACACCGAGCGCCAGCCCGCGCCGCCGACGATCGAGGAGTACGTCGGTGCGATCGTGCAGGCCGCCAACGTGCACGGACAGGGCAGCGAACAGCGCCTGCTGATCGAGCCGGGCCGCTCGCTGTGCGCGAACGCGGGCATCACGCTGTACACGGTGGAGAGCGTCCGCCGCAACATTTCCTTGTGGGTGGCCGTCGACGGTGGCATGTCGGACAACATTCGCCCGATGCTCTACGGCGCCGAGATCGAGGCGCACGTGGCGGACCGGCTCGGCGGCGACACCCCGTGCGCGCTTGTCGGAAAGCACTGCGAGTCTGGCGACGTGCTGGTGCGCGACGCGCGCCTGAACGAGCCGCGGCGCGGCGACGTGATCGTCACGCCCACGACGGGCGCGTACGGCTATGCGATGGCGAACAACTACAACGGCGTCCCACGCCCGCCGGTGATCTTCTGCCGCGACGGCGACGCGCGCGTGGTGGTCAGGCGGGAGAGCTTTGAGGACCTCACAGCGCGAGATGTCGCATAACGGGCGAGCGGCGCGAAGTGGCCCCTGAACAGTTCAAGGTGGGCCTGCTCGGCCACGGCACCGTCGGGTCCGCCTTTGCGACGCTGCTGGCCGAACGCGCGGATGAGATCGAGCGCTTCAACGGGCGCAGGCCGGTGATAAGCGGCGTGCTGACGCGCACCGCGGGCGATTTCGACGAGATCCTCGCCGATGCCGACCTGCTGGTCGAGCTGATGGGCGGCATCGAACCCGCGAAGCGGTTTCTGCTCAGCGCGATGCGTATCGGCAAGGACGTCGTCACCGCCAACAAGCAGCTGCTCTCCCAGCACGGCGAGGAGCTGTTCGAGACGGCGCGCAAGCACGAGGTGCGTCTGCGATTCGAGGCGGCCGTGGCGGGTGTCGTGCCGGTGGTGCGCGTGTTGGAGGAGTCGCTGTCGGCGACGCCGGTCGAGCGCGTGAGCGGGATCGTCAACGGGACCACCAACTTCATCCTCACCGAGATGGCCACCGGCTCCACGTATGCGGAGGCGCTCGCCGACGCGCAGCGCCGTGGCTTTGCCGAGGCCGACCCCTCAGACGACGTCACCGGGCGCGACGCCGCGGCCAAGATGGCGATCCTCGCCCGGCTGGCGTTCGGCACGCCGGTGCACCTCGACGAGGTCAGCTACGAGGGCATCGAGCACCTGCACGCCGACGACCTCGAGTACGCGCGCGAGCTCGGCTTGGGGATCAAGCTGGTCGGCACGGCCGAGCGCAGGGCGGAGGGGCTGTCCGTGCGCGTGCACCCGGCCTTTTTGTACGCCGGACATCCGCTGGCCTCGGTCGCCGGGCCTTTCAACGCCGTGACGGTCGAGTCCGAGGCGATCACCGAGATCACCCTGTCTGGCCCCGGCGCGGGCGGACGCCAGACCGCAAGCGCGGTGCTGGGCGACGTCGTGAGCGTGATGACCGGCGGCGCGCGACCGCCGGCGCCGCCGCTCGTGTTGCCCCTGATCGAGGACGTGGAGAGCGCGTTCTACCTGCACCTCGAGATGGCCGACCGGCCCGGCGTGCTCGCGGCCGTGACGCGCGTGCTCGGCGAGGAAGGGGTGTCGATCAAGTCCGTCGTGCAACGCGGGCTCGGCGAGCGCGCGCGGCTCGTGATGGTCACACATCCAGTGCTCGAGTCACACCTGCGCGCCGCGGCCGAGCAGCTCTCGCGCCTGCAGTTCGTACGCTCAGATCCACGGGTGATAAGGGTCATCGAAGAGGAGTTCGTGTGAGGCTGCCGGCGACGCATCTGCCCGCCGTCGAGGGCGTGCCCAGCGGCGGGACGCACGTTCCGCTGATCGAGCGCTTTCGCGAGCGCCTGCCGTTCGCCCCCGGCGATCCGCTGGTGAGCCTGCAGGAGGGCTCGACGCCGCTGCTGCGCGCGCCGCTTTTGTCCGACCTGATTGGAGCGAACGTGCGCCTGAAGCTCGAGGGCGCCAACCCCACCGGCTCGTTCAAGGACAGGGGGATGACCTGCGCCGTGTCGGCGGCGGTACGCGACGGCGCCAAGGCAGTGATCTGCGCTTCGACTGGCAACACCGCAGCGAGCGCCGCCGCGTACGCCGCGCGCGCGGGCATCACGTGCGCAGTGATCGTGCCCGAGGGCCGCATCGCGCAGGGCAAGCTCGCCCAGACGCTGGTTCACGGCGCGCGCGTGATCGCGATGCGCGGCAACTTCGACCAGGCCCTGGTGCTGGTGCGCGAGCTGACCGCCACGCATCCAATCGTGCTCGTGAACTCGGTCAACGAGTTTCGCGTCGAAGGCCAGAAGACGGCCGCGTTTGAGATCTGGGAGGCGCTCGAAGGCGCGCCTGACACGCTCTGCATACCGGTCGGCAACGCGGGCAACATCACCTCCTACTGGCGCGGCTTTCGCGAGCTGGGCTCGGCGCCCAGGATGCTCGGCTACCAGGCCGCGGGCGCCGCTCCGCTGGTTTCGGGCAAAGTCGTCGAGCACCCGGAAACCGTCGCCAGCGCTATCCGCATCGGCAACCCGGTGCGCTGGGAGGACGCGATGGCGGCCGCCACCGATTCGCGCGGCGCGATCAGGGCCGTCACCGACGAGGAGATTCTCGCGGCGTTTCGCCTGCTTGCATCGCGCGAAGGGATGTTCTGCGAGCCGGCGTCCGCAGCGTCGGTAGCGGGCCTCTTGAAGTACGGCGCCGAAGGCGCCGAGCAGATCGTCTGCGTTCTCACCGGCCGCGGCCTGAAGGATCCCGAGACCGCGATCGCCAACAACGACGGCCGCGTGATCAGCTGCGCGGCCGAGATGGGACCTATCGAGGAAGCGGTACTCGGTGATCCGTAGGCGCGTGGTGCGCGTGCCGGCCTCCTCGGCGAACCTCGGCCCCGGGTTTGACTGCATGGGTGCCGCGCTGTCGCTGCACCTCGAGCTGGAGGTCGCCGAGACGGGGCGCTTCGCGGTGGAGTGCGACGTGCCCGGAGTGTCGCTGGGGCGCGACAACCTGTGCGTGCGCGCGTTCGAGCGGCTGCACCCGCCCGACGACTTTGAGTTTCGCATCGCGTCGGAGATCCCGGTCGCAGCGGGGCTTGGCTCTAGCGCCGCGGCGATCGTGGCGGGGCTGATGGCCGCCGACCACCTGTTCGAGCTCGACGCGGACCTGCTCGCGAACGCAACGGCCCTCGAGGGGCACCCCGACAACGTCGCGGCCGCGCTGCTGGGTGCCTTCGTAGTCGTGGCCGACGGTCGCGCCACTCGCTTTGAGGTGCCGACGGGGCTCGAGGCGCTGGTGGTGGTGCCCGCCGATGCGGTCGCGACCGAGGCCGCCCGCGCCGCGCTGCCGGCGAGCGTGCCGTTCGCCGACGCGGTGTTCAACGTCGCCCACGGCGCGCTGCTGATGCTGGGACTCGCGCGCGCCGACTGGGACGTGGTCGCGCGCGGCCTGCACGACCGCCTGCACCAGCAGCGCAGGCGCGAGCTATACCCGCGCTCGCTGGAGCTCGCCGACCAGGCGGCAGAGCTCGGCGCTCTTGGTGCGACGATCTCGGGCGCGGGCCCCTCGGTGCTCGTGTGGTGCTTTTACGAGCAGACCGGCGCGGTGGCCGACGCGCTGCGCGAACGGATCGACGGCTGGGCGCGGCTGCTGCGCGCTCCGTTTGAGTCGCAGGGCGCGTTCGTGGACGAGCTGTGAGCTTGCTGAGCCGCGTAGTCGCGGCGCGACATCAGGCGACAATCTTGGCGAGCTCGCCGCGCGCGCTGGCAAACCCCGACAGGCGGCCCAGCACTTCGTCGGCAAGGGCCACGTAGTCCTCGCCCAGGTCGGGCCGGTAATCGAGGATCGAGGTTGCGCGCTCGGCCGACTCGGCGTACGCGATCGACGCGCGCACGATCGTGTCGAACACGTCGCTGCCGAAGCGTTCCTTCAGCGAGATGAGCGCCTCGCGCGAGTGCACGGTGCGCATGTCGGCGCGGGCGAGCAGCACGCCGATCAGCGACAGCTGCGGGTTGAGTCCGTCGCGCGCCAGTTCAACCACCTCCATCGCCTGCTCCACGCCCTGCAGGGCGAAGTACTGGGCCTCCGCCGTGAGCAGCGCACGGTCTGCCGCGACCAGCGCGTTGACCGTGAGCAGCCCAAGCGAGGGCGGGCAGTCGACCAGGATCACCTCGTATTCGTCGGGCAGCTTTGCGAGCGCCCGCCTCAGCGTGAGCTCGCGCCCCATCTTTCCGCCGAGCATGAGCTCGGCCTCGGCCAGGCTCAGGTTCGCCGGGATGATGTCCTCGTGAATCGATTCCAGCGCGCTCGCGCGGCCGGCGAGCACGTCGGCGATCGTCGG
>DASZFR010000191.1:0-7836 GCA_035939635.1 Solirubrobacteraceae bacterium | reverse complement strand
CGACAGCACCACGAGCTTGCCGGTGTGCGCGTCGCTTGCGGCGAAGAGGCGGCAGAAGTTCGTGGCCGCCACCTCGCGCGTGCCGGGCGGCACGGGCGAGAGCTCGACGAAGGGCTCGTCGCGATAGGCCTGCTCGTAGAGCTCGCGCAGCTCCTCGCTGCCCACAGGCCTGGTGGGCGTCACGTAGCAGCTGGCGAGCTCGCCCTGGTCGAGCGGCACCAGATGCGCCTGGAACTGGACCGCCAGCGACGCGCCGAGCAACGCGAGCTGCTCCTCGATCTCGGGGGTGTGGCGGTGTTCGGCCACCTTGTAGGGCAGGATGTTCTCGCCCGCGAGCGATAGGTGCGTGGTCTCCTCACCGGCGCCGCGACCCGCCCCCGAGACTCCCTGCTTGGCGTCGATCACCACGTCGGCGATCAGCCCCGCGCGCGCAAGCGGCGCGAGCGCGAGCACCGACGCCGTGGGATAGCAACCGGGGTTGGCTACCAGCGGCGCCGAGGCGATGCGCTCGCGGTGCAGCTCGGTGAGGCCGTACACGGCTTCGGACATGAGCTGCGGGCGCGGGTGCGTGCCGTACCAGCGCTCGTAGGTGTCAAGGGAGGAAAGCCTAAAGTCCGCGCTCAGGTCCACCACGCGCACCCCGCGCTCGCGCAGCGCCGCCACCGTGGGCGCCGCCGCGGCGTGTGGGTACGCGACGACGGCGGCGTCGATCCCGCGAAGTCTCTCCGGCGCGAGCGCTTCGATCGGAAGCTCTACCCGATAGCGCGGGTACAGCTCCTGTAACGGTCGACCCTGGTTGGAGCGCCCGCTCAATGCGGCAAGCTCAAAGCGCGGGTGGCGCCACAGAAGGTGCGCCGCAAGCGCACCGGCGAATCCGGTGGCCCCTGCCACGAGCACGCGCGGAGAGCCGTCGGCGAAGACCTGCTCAGGCACGCAGCTCACCGCCCAGGTCCTCAAGCGCGGCGACGATGCGCTCGCGCACCGGGGCAATGTCCTCGTCTGAGAGCGTCTCGTGCGCAGCGCGGAACGACAGCGCGAGCGCGAGCGAGCGCCTTCCCTCCCCCACTTGCTCGCCTTCATACACGTCGAACACGGTCACGCTCTCGAGCACGTCTCCAGCCGCCGCGCGCACCGCCGCGATGGCCTGCTGCGCCGCCACCGCGTCGGGGAGGATCACCGCGATGTCCTGGCGCAGCGACGGCACCGAGGGGTACGGCCGGAAGGTGACCGTGTCCGGCGCGGCCTCGATGACCGCGCCGAGGTCCACCGAGAACGCCGCCGCGCGCGGCAGCTCCCACGCCTGCGCGACGAGTGGGTGCAGCTCGCCCACGAATCCGAAGTCCGCGCCGTGGGCGCCGCGCACCGATGCGCTGCGCCCAGGGTGCAAAAACGGCCTGGTCGAGCGCTGTGTCTCGAAGCCCACCCCGAGCCTGCCGAGCAGCGCCTCGAGCAGCGCCTTCGCCGCGAAGAAGTCCGCCTCGGCGCCGTCGGCGCGCCAGCTGGGCGGCGCGATCGCACCGGCCAGCACCGCGCCGAGCTGGTGGCGCTCGTCGGCGAGCCCGTCCGGCGAGTCGCCCTGGCGGAACACGGTGCCGGACTCGAACAGCGCGATCCGGGGGCCGTTGTGGAACACGTTGTGGCGCGCGGCGTCAAGCAGCGACCCGAGCAGCGTGGGGCGCATGAGCGATTGCGCCTCAGACAGCGGGTTAGCCACCCGCACCACCGCGCGCAGCTCGTCGTCGGCCGGCAGGCGCAGGCGGTCCAGCAGCTCGGGCCCGCAGAAGCTCCAGCCCGCAATCTCATACAGGCCGCGCCCGACCAGGGCGTCCTCGGCGGCGCGGCGCAGGCGCTGCTCGCGCGATAGCCGGCCCGCGGCGCCGCGGCGCGCGGGAAGCGTCGCCGGGATGTGCTCGAGCCCGTGGATGCGTGCAACCTCCTCGATCAGGTCGATCTCGCGCGTGACGTCGTCGCGGCGCAGCGCGGGCACGGTCGCGTCGAGCCCGTCCTCGGCGTCGGTGCACTGAAAGTCGAGCGCCCGCAGGATTTCGCGCTGGCGGGAACGCGCAACCGGCACGCCGAGGATCGCGCGCACGCGCGCCTCGCGCAGGCGCAGCGTCTGCGCGGGCCGTGGCGACCACGCCTCGTCGATCGTCCCCTCGAGCAGGCGCGCGCCGCACAGCTCCAGCATCAGGCCCGCAGCCACCGCCTGGGCGTGCGTGCACTGCTCCGGCTGAAGGCCCTTCTCAAAGCGGCCCGAGGCCTCGCTGCGCAGCCCCAGCCGCGCGGAGGAGCGGTGGATGTTGGGTCCGTCCCAGGTCGCGGCCTCGAGCAGCACCCGCCGCGTGTCCGGCGCCACCTCCGAGCGCTCGCCGCCCATCAGGCCGGCGATCGACGTAGGCCCGTCGGCGTCCTCGATCAGCACCATCTGCGAGTCCAGCGTGCGCGTGTTCCCATCCAGCGTGCGCACCTGCTCGCCGTCGCGCGCGCGGCGCACCACCAGCCGCCCGCCGCTCACGCGGTCGAGGTCGAAGGCGTGCATGGGCTGCGCGGTCAGCAGCATCACGTAGTTGGTGATGTCGACGACGTTGTTGATCGGCCGCTGCCCCGCGGCGATCAGCCTCGCCGCGAGCCACGGCGGCGAGGGCCCGATCGAGACGTCCCCGAACACGCGCGCGGTGAAGCGCCGGCACAGCTCCGGGCAGTCGACCGTGACCTGCGCGCCGGCCACAGCGCCGGGCGAGCCGGGGTCCTGCTCCCACGGTGCCCCCGACAGCGGCGCGCCGGTAGCCGCGTGCAGCTCGCGCGCCACTCCATACACGCCCAGGCAGTCGGGACGGTTGGGAGTGATCTCCAGCTCGAGCACCTCGGTGGCGATCGGCAGCAGATCCGCAAGCGGCGCGCCGGGGGCGAACTCGGCGTCGAGCGTGAGATCGTCGAGCACGAGAATGCCCGCACCGTCCTCGCCGAGCCCAAGCTCGCTCGCGGACAGGATCATCCCTTCCGACACCACCCCGCGCAGCTTCGCGCTCTGCAGCTGCGTGCCGTCGGGCATCACCGCGCCCGGGCGCGCCACCGCCACGCTCTGTCCGGCCGCCACGTTCGGAGCCCCGCACACGATCGTCGCCGGCTGCACGTCCCCGGGGCCGCCGAGGTCGACCTTGCACACCTTCAAGCGGTCCGCTTTTTCGTGCTGTGCGACCTCCAGCACGCGACCCACCACGAAGCGCTCAACCGCGTCGACGCCGTGGTGGTGCACCGCCTCGACCTTGGTGCCGCTCATCGTCAGGCGCTCGCGCACCTCGCTCACGCCCAGCGACGGGTCGCAGTATTCGCGCAGCCAGTCAATCGGCACCCTCATCCGAACTGCTCCAGGAAGCGCAGGTCGTTGTCATAGAACAGCCGCAGGTCCGGGACCCCGTGCTTGAGCATCGCGATGCGCTCCACGCCCATCCCCCACGCAAATCCCTGCACGCGCTCGGGGTCATAGCCGGGTGCATTGGCCTCGGTCGTGGGAACGTACCCGTAGACGTTGGGGTCCACCTCGCCCGCGCCGAGTATCTCGAGCCATCCCTCGCCCTTGCACAGCGGGCAGCGCGAGCCATCGCGGAGATGGCCGCTGCCGCCGCACTGAAAGCAGGACACGTCAACCTCCACGCTGGGCTCGGTGAAGGGAAAGAAGTGCGGGCGCAGCCGCACCTCGCGCGCGTCGCCAAACACCGCGCGCGCGAACGCCAGCAGCGTGCCCTTGAGATCGCCGAGCGTGATGTCCTCGTCGACCGCCAGGCCCTCGATCTGCTGAAACTGCGGCGTGTGCGTGGCGTCGTTGTCGGGCCTGTACGTGCGGCCGGGGATCACCACGTACAGCGGCGGCGGGTGGGCCTCCATCGCGCGCACCTGCATCGGCGAGGTGTGGGTGCGCAGCACCACGTCTGACGGATACTCCCCGCTCGTCGGCAGTGCGGCCCGCTGCGATGCGGCGGCCGACCGAGCTTCGCGCGTGCGCGCGCCGTCGGTGTTTGGCGCGCGCTCGACGTAGAACGTGTCGCTGGCGGCCCGCGCGGGGTGCGTGGGGCTGTGGTTCAGCGCGTCGAAGTTGTAGTGCACGGTCTCCACCTCGGGTCCTTCCAGCACGGTGAAGCCCAGACCCACGAAGATGTCTTCCAGCTCGCGGCGCATGGCGGTGAGCAGGTGCAGGCGACCCACGGGCTGCGGCGGCGCGCCGGGCAGCGTGACGTCGACGCTGTCGGTCTCGAGCAGCGTGCCGAGCTGCTGCGCCTGCAGCTGCGCCTCGCGCGCCTGCAGCTGCGCCTGCAACGCCTGGCGCGCCTGGTTGGCAGCCGCGCCCACCGCAGCGCGCTCTGCGGGCGCAAGATCTGCGACACCGCGCAACAGCTGGGGCAGCGGCGCGCGCCTGCCCAGGTGGCGCACGCGAAGCTCCTCGAGCTCCTGTGCGTCGGCAGCGGCGGCGATCTGCGCTTCGGCCGCCTCGCGCAGCTCTGTAATGCGCTCGATCATGCGTGCCGGACCCTAGATGACGGGCCGCTCGGGGAGGCGCTGCGGTTGAGCTCATACAGCGCCACCGCTGCCGCCATCGCGGCGTTGAGCGACTCCGAGCCCTGGGCGAGTCGCGCGCGGCGCTCGCAGCCGGCGACGATCTGCGCGGGCAGCCCGTCGCGCTCGCCGCCCACCAGCAGCGTGTGCTGGCGCTCGGGCGCCAGTTCGAGCTCGCACAGCAGCTCCGGGGCGCCGGGCAACAGCGCGATGCGATCTCCCGGCAGCCGCTGCGTGTCTGTGACGCGCGCGAGGTCGACGGAGAAGATCGCGCCCATGCTGGCGCGCACCGCCTTGGGCGAGTGCGGGTCGGCACAGCCCGGGCCGAGCGCCACGCACGAAGCCCCGAACGCGTGCGCGCACCGCAGCACGGTCCCCACGTTGCCCGGATCGGTCACCGCGTGCAGGTACACGCACAGCGGACCGTGCACCTCACACCAGCGCTGCTCGTAGACGCCGATCACGCGGCTCCCCGACGCAAGCGCGGATATCGCCTTCAGCGCTTGCGGCGCGACCTCCACAAACTCGCCGTTGCCGGTCGCGGCGCCGCTCGCGCGATAGCCCTCGAGCGGCCGACGGCCCGCGCGCAGCGCGGCGTCTATGAGGTCCTCGCCCTCGGCGAGGAAGCGGCCGCTGCGCTCGCGCTCGCTGTGGCGGTGCAGGCGGCGTGCGGCCTTCAGGCGCGGGTTGCGCGGCGAGGTGATCGGGCCGGTCTTAGCTTGTGTGGGCTGCTGCGGCTGTGGCATAGACATCGTTGCTCGGGTGGTGGTGAAGAAACGTTGGTGGCTTGTTTGCGGCGGCAATGGTGTACGGACATGGCGCGCAAAAAAAGCGCCGTCCCTTGCGGGAGCGACGCCCGGAGGCCCTGTCTTCTCGCCGGGAGTCCCGGCACCGCCGGGCTCAGGCGCTTGAGGCCTCGCGGGCGAGCTCGGTAAATCGTCGGAACGTGTCGGCGTCGCGCACCGCGATGTCGGCCAGCATCTTGCGATCCACTTCCACACCGGCCAGCGACAGGCCGTGCATCAGCTGCGAGTAGCTCATGCCGTTGACGCGCGCTGCCGCGTTGATGCGCGTGATCCAAAGCCGCCGGAAGTCGCGCTTGCGGTTGCGCCGGTCGCGGTAGGCGTACGCGTCGGCCTTCATCAGCGCCTCCTTGGCGCGTCTGTAGTTCGACTTCGCCTCGCCGCGGAATCCCTTCGTCAGCTCCAGCGTGGCGCGACGCTTCTTGCGCGCGTGCACTGAGCGCTTCACGCGCGTCATTTCGACACCCCCAGCATGCGCTTGATGCGCGGCGCGTCAACCGCCGAGATCTCGGCGGGGCGCCCTAAAGCGCGCTTGCGCTTGGCCGACTTCTTCTCGAGGATGTGCGATGTGAACGCATGCCGGCCGCGCACCTTGCCGGTGGCGGTGATGCGAAAGCGCTTCTTGGCGCCGGAATGCGTCTTTGTCTTCGGCACGAGCGCGACGATTATGCCACGCGACTGGAGTCAGCCGGGGGCGCGCCGCCGGGCGGCGACGCGACCACAGCGGCCTCGGAGCGGCGCGCTGCGGGAGCCTGCTCGGCGCTGTCGGCCTGGCCCTCGCCGCCAGCGGGCGCCGCGGCTGGGCCGGACCCGTTGACGACGTCGCCGACGTTCACGGGCTCGTCTGAGCTCTCCGAGGAGGCATCCGCCGACGCTGCGCCGGGGGCCGCGGAGTTCGACGGTGCGGCGTCCGTGGCGGTTGCGGCGGCGTTGGGTGTGGCCGCGTTGGGTTGCGCAGCTGCGGGTGCGGCGTCCTTGGCGGGCGGAGCATCGCCGGCAGGCGCGGCGTCGTTGGCCGGCGCGGCGTCATTGGCGGCCGCTGCGGCGGTCTCGGCGGGCGCGTCGGCGGTCTCGGCGGGCGAGTCGGCGCGCCCGGCGAGCACGGCCTTTGACGGCGCCATCAGCATGGTCATGTTGCGCCCTTCCTGCATGGGGTGCTGCTCCACCACACCGAGCTCGGCCAGCTCCTCGGCGAGGCGGGCGAGGATCGCGCTGCCGCGCTCGGGGTGCGTGACCTCTCGCCCGCGGAACATGATCGTGATCTTCACCTTGTCCTTGTGGCGCAAGAAGCGTTCGACGTGCTGCTTCTTGGTGTCGTAGTCGTGCTGGGCGATCTTGGGCCGGAACTTGATCTCCCGCACGGTGATCTGCTGCTGGTGCTTGCGCGCCTGCTTCTGCTTCTGGGCCTGCTCGTACTTGTACTTCGAGTAGTCGAGCACGCGAGCCACCGGCGGGCGCGCCTCGGGGGCGACCTCGACGAGGTCCAGTTCGCGCTCCTGCGCGAACACGAGCGCCTCGGCCGTTTTCATCACACCGACCTGGTTGCCCTCGTCGTCGATCAGGCGCACCTCGGGCACGCGAATGCGGTCGTTAATCCGCGTGCTGTCCCGCTCAGGAGGCCGGCGGTCGAACCTGCGAGGTACCGGCACTAGCTGTGCTGTTGACGCGCCAAGCGGGTTCTAAGTGTCGCGCGCTGAGAATTTGCGGGGCTTCAACGCGGTCGAGTATAGCCGCCACGCAGGCGCTCGCCAAACGCATCGACGTCCTCGCTGCCGGCGTCTCCGCCGCGGTGCTCGCGCACGGACACGGTGCCCTCGCTGCTCTCGCGCTCACCCACGATCAGCATGAACGGGACCTTGCGCAACTCGGCGTCGCGGATCTTGCGGCCAACCGACTCGCTGCGGTCATCGAGCTCCACCCGCGCCCCTTCGGCGCGCAGCTGCGCGACCACGGAGGCCCCGTACTCGTTGAAGCGGTCGGCCACCGGGAGCACCACCGCCTGCACCGGCGCAAGCCACGGCGGGAACTCGCCGGCGTAGTGCTCGATGAGGATCCCGATAAAGCGCTCGAAGGAGCCGAGCAACGCGCGGTGGATCATCGCGGGGCGGTGCTCGGCGTTGTCGGCGCCGGTGTAGACCATGTTGAAGCGCTCGGGCATCGCGTAGTCGAGCTGCACCGTGCCCAGCTGCCAGGAGCGACCGATCGAGTCGGTCATGTGCAGGTCGATCTTCGGCCCGTAGAACGCGCCGTCGCCCGGGTTTAGTTCGTAGTCGAGCCCGAGCTGATCGAGCGCGCCCGCCAGCGCAGCCTCGGCGCGGTCCCACATCTCGTCGCTGCCGATGCGCTTTTCGGGCCTCGTGCTCAGCTCCAGGCGGGGCTCAAACCCGAACATCTGGTACAGGTCAAAGCCGAAGCGCAGGCACTTTTCCACCTCCTCCTGCACCTGCTCGTCGGTGCAGAAGATGTGCGCGTCGTCCTGGGT
>DASZFR010000190.1:0-9487 GCA_035939635.1 Solirubrobacteraceae bacterium | reverse complement strand
TGTGCGCACGCGACCGCCAACCCGCGGAGGGCCAGTCGCCGACCCCGGGCGTCGTGATCGATCCCGGCGATGAGCCCGAGCGCTTGATCGCCGCGCTTGGTTCGCTCGCGGTCGACGTGAAGGCGATTCTCATCACGCACTGCCATTTCGACCACATCGGCGCCGTCGCGCCGCTGGCCGCCGCGACCGGGGCGCCGGTGTACTGCCCCAGCATCGAGCAGCCGGTGCTCGCAGACATCATGCGCTGGGTGCCGCCCGGATTCGGGCCGTTCGACAGCTACGACGCCGACCACACGCTCGCCGGCGGGGAGGGCTTCGAGCTCGCCGGCCTCAATATCGTCGTTCGCTTCACCCCCGGACACAGCCCTGGCCACATCACCTACGCCATTTCGCCCGTGGCCCCGCGGCACGTCGGCGGATCACCCGACGCCACATCCGTGGCCCCAGGCGCCGCGCTCTTCTCCGGCGACGTGCTGTTCGCGGGGTCGGTGGGGCGCGTGGACCTGCCCGGTGGCGACTGGGCGACGCTCGAGCGCTCGATCGGCGATCTTCTCGGCGAGTTCGCGCCCGATACCACGGTGTACCCCGGGCACATGGGAGTCACCACGCTCGGTCGCGAGCGCGACACGAACCCGTTCCTCGCCGAGCTGCGTAGCCCCGTGCGCGTTGCGCCCGAGGTGGGCGCGCAGCCGCAGAGGCGGTGAGCGCTCGCAAGATAAAAGCGCCGCGCGGCACCTTCGATGTGCTCGGCGAGCAGGCTCGCGCGCGCCAGTCGATCGAGGCGTGCGCGAAGCAGCTGCTGGAGCGCGCGGGGTATGAGCGCATCGAGACGCCCGTGCTCGAGGACACCGAGTTGTTCCTGCTCGGCGTGGGCGAGTCGACCGACATTGTTCGCAAGGAGATGTTCACGCTCCAGGACGCCGGCGGCCGTTCGCTGACGCTGAGGCCCGAGGGCACCGCTCCCGTATGCAGGGCGTACGTCGAGCACGGCATGCACAAGCGCCGCCAGCCGGTAAAGCTGTGGTACCTGTCGTCGTTCTTCCGCCACGAGCGCGCCCAGGCCGGGCGCTACCGGCAGTTCTGGCAGGTAGGGGCCGAGGCGCTCGGCTCGCAGGACCCCGCTGTCGACGCCGAGGCGATCCTGCTGTTGAGCGAACTGCTGACCCGACTCGGAGTGAAGGCGACCACGCTGCGGCTTTCGAGTCTCGGGTCAGGCGACGCTCGTGACGCCTACCGGGAGCACCTGCAGGCGTATCTGCGCGAGCACCGGGACGAGCTCTCGCCCGACGTGCGCGGCCGCATCGAGCTCAATCCGCTGCGCGCGTTTGACTCAAAGGACCCAAGCACACAGCACGCGATGCGCAATGCGCCGCGCCTGCTGGACCACCTGGCCGGCGAGGACGCCGAGCACTTCACCCAGGTGAGGACCCTCCTCGACGAGGCGGGCGTCGGCTATGAGATCGACTCCACGCTCGTGCGTGGGCTGGATTACTACACGCGCACAGTGTTCGAGTTCACCTCCGACGCGCTCGGTGCCCAGAGCGGCGTCGCGGGCGGCGGTCGCTACGACGGCCTTGTGCAGCGGCTCGGAGGCCCGCCTACGCCGGGGATGGGATGGGCCGCCGGCGTCGAGCGGATCCTCCTTGCCGGCGAGCCCGCTGCGCAAGCGAGCGGCGCGCCTGAGCTGTTCCTCGCACTCGCCGACGGCGAGCGCGCGGCACGCCGGCGCAGCGCGTTTGTGCTGCTGGCGAAGGCCCTGTCGGCCGGGCTACGCGCGGAGATGGAGCTCGCGGATCGCTCGCTCAAGGGTCAGCTCGGGCACGCCGCTGCGCTCGGCGCGCGTTTCGTGGCGATCGTCGACAGCGACGAGGCGGTCCTGCGCGACATGGATGCGGGAACTCAGCGCGCGCTGCCAAGCGACGCCGTGGTAGACGCGGTGCTGAGCGCCCTGCGCAAAGCCTGAGCATCGCGCGCGATTGGTCCGCCGTCGCCCGCAGTACGAGCGCTCTCCAGCTGCCGGCAGCCGGCGACGCTGGGCGAGGGCGAGCGTCCACCGGCGCTTGCTGCGTTCAACTCATGTGGCCCAAATGCCGAATGAGAGGGCAATGACGCAGGTGTCGCGCCCCTTTCAGGTCGGCTTGGCAGCGGTTGCCGTGCTCGCCGCGGTGTGGCTGGTGGCCCTGCGTGGCCACTCGGGCTCGAGCGGCAGCGGGTCTGCGCCCGCCGCGGCCCAGCAGCAGGCGCCACAGTCTTCGAACCCGTCGCCCGCCTCCAGCGCGCCCTACACCGGGTCCGCGCCGGGCATAGCCGGCCTCACGCGCGCGGTCGAAAGGGCGCGCGGCGCCGTCGCGCTGTCTGAACGCAATGCACACCAGCTCCAGCAGCAGTCAGATCAGGCTTCGAGCTCTTCGGCCGCCGCTGCGACCCCCACCGGGACGAGCTCCGCACAAAGGGCGTCCGCCACGCGCTCCGCATCTAAGCCCGCGGCGGCGCACTCGCCCGCCACCAAGACTCCCGCCCCGGCGGCTCCGCATCCGGGCTCCGCGCTGCCGGTGTCTCGCACCACGCTCTCGGCGCAGGCACTGGTGGAAGCGCAGCTCAGGGCCGGCAAGGTCGTGGCAATCCTCTTCTGGAAGCCGCGCGCAGAAGTCGACCAGCTCGTTCGCTCAGAACTACTCGCCGCGCAGCGCGCGCTTCATGGGCAGCTCGCGGTCGACTCCGCCCTGGCAAGTCAAGCCGGTGCCTTCGGCACCTTCACGCGCGCAGTGCAGGTGCTCCAGACACCGACGATCCTGTTGGTGAACCGTCGGGGGCAGACCTCGTCGCTGACCGGGCTCGCCGACACCTTCTCGCTGCAGCAGGCGATCAGAGAAGCACGCGGGTAGCTCCGCCGCCCGGCTGTAGCCGCCTAGACTCGCTGCGATGGGGCAGCGACACGTTGCGCCGCGGCTTGGCCGCGGCTTCAGCGAGCACCTCCAGCGGCCGCTGGGACAGGGCCACCTGCCAGTGGGCGGCTGCACAGGAGCGGCGGGCGGGGCGGCCTGCGGTGACGTCGTGCGCGTCTCGCTGGCGGTCGACCCGCACAGCCCCCGTGGGGTGATTGCCGACGCCGGCTTTGACGCGACGGGGTGTGGCGCGATGACCGCCGCCGGCAGCGCTGCCGTCGCGCTGCTTCAAGGGGCGCCGCTGCTCTCGGCCTCGCGCATCGACGCCGACGCGATCGCCACGGAGCTCGGCGGCCTCAGCCCGGGCAAGCGCCATGCCGCGGAGCTCGCCGCCGACGCGCTGCACCGCGCCCTCGGTGGCGCCGCGCGAGAACATGCGCGCCTGCAGTCAGACGACGACCGCGTGCTGGTCGCGATGAGCGGCGGCGTGGACAGCGCCGTCGCCGCGCTGCTGCTCGCCCGCGAAGGCCGCGGCGCGGTCGCGGTCACGCTCGAGCTGTGGTCTGATCCCGCCAACGACGGTGAGTCCAGTTGCTGCTCGGCGCAGGCCGTGCGCGGTGCGCGAGCGCTCGCCCACGGGCTGGGGATGCCGCATCTCTCGATCGATCTGCGCGAGGAGTTTCGCACCGGCGTGGTCGATCCCTGGCTCCAGGGCCATCGCGGCGGGCTCACGCCGAATCCGTGCGTGCGCTGCAACGGCAGCGTGCGCCTGGACGCGATGCTGGCGCTCGGCGAGCGGCTGGGAGCGCGCGCGCTGGCAACCGGCCACTACGCGCGGCTGCACAGCGGTCCGCTGCTGCGCGTCGCGGCCGAGGAGCGCAGAGACCAGAGCTACGTGCTCGCGGCGCTCGCGCCCGAATCGCTCGCACGCATGCGCTTCCCGCTCGGGCAGATGTCCAAGCGCGAGGTGCGCGCGCTCGCCGCCGAGGCGGGGCTAGCGGTCGCGTCGCGGCGCGATTCGCAGGACCTGTGCTTCCTCGCGGGTACGCGCCAAGACGCCTTTCTCGCGCGCCACGGCAGCCTCGTCGAGCGCCCCGGGCCGGTGGTCGACGCGCGCGGCCGCCGGCTGGGCGAGCATCGTGGCGCGCACCTCTACACGGTGGGCCAACGCCGCGGCCTGGGGATCGGCGGCGGCGCCCCGCTGTACGTGCTGGGTACCGACGCGCACGCCAATACCGTCACTGCGGGCGATCGCGAGCAGCTGCTCACGCGGCGGCTGCCCGTGCGCGACGTGGTCTTGCATCGCGGCGCCGGCTGCGTCAACGGGGTTCGGCTGCGCGCGCACGGGCGCACGCACAGCTGTCGCGTGGACTCCGATCTGAAAGCCGGCTCGTACGCGCGCGCCGACGTCGAGCTCGCGCGGCCGGTCGAGCGCACCGCTCCGGGCCAGCTTGCCTGTCTGTACGCCGACGAGTTGGTTGTCGGCTACGGCACGGTCGTCGCATGAGAATGCGGCGCGAATCGGACATCCGTCGATCTTTTGGCACATTCCGACGATCCGCTGGCTGGACACGTCCGCGCCTGATTCACTGCGCGGCCACCCCGTAAACCAGCTGATCAAAGGCATACTCGCCGCGAGGCGGGGACGCAAAGTCAGAGGTCTCCACGAGACAGCTCGACCGCCGGCAGAAACGCCACGGAGGGCAATGCACTCAGCGTCCCCAAACCACAGCTGCCGTGCCCTTGACCGTCTTGCCAACGCGTCGCGCCGACTCGCTCGCGCCCGCGCGACGTCTGCGAGGAACGCCCAGGGGACGGGGCGTCACGGGTCGCGGCGCCCCTAACATCACGAGGATGACTTCGGATGAGATCCGCGAGAGATTTCTGTCCTTTTTTGAGCAGCGTGGCCACCTGCGCATCCCGTCGGCCTCGCTCGTGCCCTCCGCGCACGACCCTTCCGCGCTGCTCACCGTCGCGGGCATGCACCCGCTCAAGCCGTACTTTCTCGGCCAGGAAACTCCCCCGGCGCCGCGCCTGACCGACTGCCAGAAGGTCTTTCGAGCGGTCGACATCGACAACGTCGGCCGCAGCACGAGCCATCTGACGTTCTTTGAGATGCTCGGCAACTTCTCGTTCGGGGACTACTTCAAGCGGGAGGCGATCGAGTTCGCATGGGAGCTCTCGCGCGACGTCTTCGGTTTCGCCGCTGAGGATCTGTGGGCGACCGTGTTCGCCGGCGACGACGAGCTTGGACTCGGACCCGACGACGAGGCGATTGCCTACTGGCGCGACGTGGGCGTGCCGCTCGAGCGAATAGTGCGCTGCGGGCGCTCGGAGAACTTCTGGCAGGCCGGGCCTACGGGCCCCTGCGGGCCCTGCTCGGAGCTGTACGTCGACCGCGGAGTCGACTTCGGTTCCCCCGACGATCTGCCGGGCGAAAGCAACGATCGCTTTCTCGAGTACTGGAATCTCGTGTTCATGCAATACGACCAGCAGATCACACCTGAGGGGCAGTCGCGCCTGGAGCCGCTGCCTGCCAAGAACATCGACACCGGATTGGGCCTGAACCGTCTGGCCGCGATCCTCCAGGACAAGCCGTCGGTGTTCGAAACCGATCAGTTCTGGCCGCTCATCGAGCTGGGGCAGGAGCTGGCCGGCGCACGCTACGGCGAGGACGCAGCGGTTGACCGCGCGATGCGGATCCTCGCCGACCACTCGCGGGCGATGACGTTTCTCGTCGCCGACGGAGTGGTGCCGTCCAACGAGGAGCGCGGCTACGTGCTGCGCCGCGTGATGCGCAGGGCCATACAGCAGGGGCGCATGCTCGAACTCGCTCCGGGCTTTCTCACCAGTTACGCCTCGCGCGTCGAGGAGCTGATGGGCGGGACATATCCCGAACTCGAGGAGCAGTGGCAGGCGATCCAGAAGTGGCTGTCGGCCGAAGAGGAGAGCTTCGGGCGCACGCTCACGCAGGGGATGGCGACGCTTCGCTCCTACATCGCGCAGGCCCGCGAGCGCGGTGCATCCTCGGTGCCCGCCGCGGAGGTCTTTCGCCTACACGACACCTACGGCTTCCCGCGCGAGGTCACGAGCGAGCTGCTCGCCGAGGAAGGACTGACCATCGAGGGCGACGTAGACGAGCTCATGAACGAGCAGCGAAGCCGAAGCAGGGCCGGCGCGGACGGATCGCGGGAGGGCGACGGCGCGCTAACCGCGGGCGTGACGCGCGCCCAGGCGAGCTCGTTTGCGTCTGGCGCCAGCGCCCCGACGCGCTTCACCGGATATGAAACCGAGCGCCAGCCGACCACGGTCGAGGCCGTGGCGCAGGTTGACGGCCGGTACCTGGTCAAGCTCGCGGAGTCGCCGTTCTACGCTGCCGGCGGCGGGCAGATCTCAGACGTTGGCACGATCAGCTGCGAGCAGGGTGACTGCCGCGCGCGCGTCAGCGACGTTTTTCGCCTCGGCGACGACCAGGTCCTGTCGGTCGCTCTGGAGGGCGGCGAGCTGCGCGAGGGGGAGCAGGTGCTCGCGGAGGTCGACCACGCGGCGCGTTTTGCCACCGAGTGCAACCACACTGCCACGCACCTGCTTCACGCCGCCCTGCGCGAACGCTTGGGCAGCCATGTGCGTCAGGCGGGCTCGTACGTAGGTCCCGACAAGCTGCGCTTTGACTTCAGCCACAGCCACGCGCTCAGCTCGCAGGAGCTGACCGACGTGGAGGATCGCGTCAACGAGTGGATCGCTCGCAACGATCCGGTGCGCCCGCTGATCACGACGCTGGCAGAGGCCCGCGGCCTCGGCGCGATGGCGCTGTTCGGCGAGAAGTACGGCGACGTGGTGCGCATGGTCGAGATCGGCGACGGCAGCTGCTCGCGCGAGCTGTGCGGCGGCACGCACGTTCGCTCGACCGCCGAGATCGGGGCGTTTCGCATCCTCAGCGAGACCTCGAGCGCCGCCAACGTTCGCCGCATCGAGGCGCTCACGGGCCCCGTGGCGGTGTCGCTGCTGCGCGAGCACGACCGGCTGCTCGAAGAGCTCGCTGCGGAGCTGCGCACGCGCCCCGAGCTCGCGCCGGACACGCTGCGAGAGCACGAGCGCGAACGCAAGGAGCTGCAGAACTCCGAGTCGGAGGGAAGCGCCGCGGCCGTCGTGACGATCGACCTCGAACCGCTACTCGCCGCCGCGGCGAACGTCGATGGCGTGCCCGTGCTCGCCAGCTCCATCGAGGACGCCGATTCCTCTGCGCTGCTTGCGCTGGTGGACCGACTCAAGGGCAAGCTCGGCGACGCGGCGATCGTGCTCGGCAGCGCGACCGGCGGCAAGGTCCAGCTAGTCGTCAGCCTCTCGCCGGTTTTGGTGCAACGCGGGCTGAGCGCCCCGGCGGTGATCAAGAACGCGGCGAAGATCGTCGGCGGCGGCGGGGGTGGCCGCGACACGCTCGCGCAGGCCGGCGGCAAGGATCCGGCCAAGCTCGAGCAGGCAATCGAGGCGGCAGAGAGCGAGATCATCTCCGCGCTTGAAGACTGATGCGCGTGCTCGCGCTCGACTACGGCAGCGTGCGCTGCGGCTGTGCGTTGAGCGACCACAGCGGCACGGTGGCGACGCCGATCGAGCCGATCGCCGCGCCCGCCAGCCGCCGCGGGATGGCGGCGCTCGAGCGCCTCGTGCGCGAGCGGGAGGTGACCCGTGTCGTGGTGGGCCTGCCGCTATCGCTGAGCGGGGCCGACAGTCAGCAGACGCGTGAGGCGCGCGAGTTTGCGGCGCGGCTCGCGACGCGAATAGGCGACACGGTCGCGGTGGAGATGCATGACGAGCGCTTCACGACTCGCCTTGCGCAAAGGGCGCCTGGCGCACCTCGGGCAAGCGAGGACTCGCGCGCGGCCGCGTACCTGCTCGAAGGCTGGCTCGCCTCGCGCGCACGCTAGATAGGGTCAGCCTCTTGGCGCCCCCACAACAGCCTCGCGGCTCACACCCGAGAAGCGCCGAGGAACGTGAGCACGCTCGCGAGCAACGGGCGCTGCGCCGCGCGGGCACAGCGGATTCGCCGGCGAACACGCCCGATCCGGCCGCCGACGAGGCAGGTGCGTGGCCGGACGAACCGTCGCCGCAGGGTGGTGAGGACGAGGTGCCCCGCGCGCAGCGGTTCAGTCGCGCCCGCCGGCTCCGCGGCGGCCCGCCGGCTCGGGGCAGGGCGCGCGCGCGCGTCGCGGCCGTCGCCGCCCTGATCTTCACAGGCGTCGCGGCGTGGTTTCTGGTCTCGCTGTTTCAGCCGTTCGCCGGTCCTGGCAGCGGCAGCGTGATAGTGCTCATCCCAAAGGGCTCAAGCGCCAGTCGCGTCGGCTCGATTCTCGCGCGCGATGGGGTGGTGTCGTCGGGATTCTTCTTCGAGCTGCGCGCGCTGTTGGAGGGCAAGCGAGGGGATCTGCATTCCGGGCGATTTCAGCTGCGCCGCAACATGAGCTATGCGGCGGCGATCGACGCGCTGAGCGCCCCGCCGCCGGCGGTCATCGCCGTCAAGGTGGTGATTCCCGAGGGGTTCACGAGACTCCAGATCGCGCGGCTTGCGCAGCAGGACGCCCTCAGCGGAAGCTACTTGCAGGCGTCGGGACACTCACAGCTGCTGGATCCGGCGAGGTACGGCGCTCCGCGCGGCGCGGGGCTCGAAGGCTTCTTGTTCCCAGCCACCTACCAGCTCAGCGCAGGAGACCCCGCCGCGCGTCTGGTCGCCGACCAGCTGCGCGCATTTCAGGTTCGCTTCGGCCCGGCGCTGGAACGTCGTGCGCGCGCGCTTGGTCTGTCCCCGTACGAGCTGCTCACGGTGGCGTCGATGATCGAGCGCGAGGCGCAGGTCGCGCGCGACCGTCCGCTGATCGCCGCTGTTATCTACAACCGCCTGCGTCTCGGCATGCCGCTTGGCATCGACGCGACCATCTACTACGCGCTCGCGCTGCGCGAAGGGCTGCACGCCTACGAAGGCGAACTGACCGCCGCGGACCTGCGCATCGACTCGCCTTACAACACCCGCCTGCACACCGGCCTGCCGCCGACGCCGATCGCAAACCCGGGCGTCGCGTCGATCGAAGCCGCCGCTCACCCCGCGCGGGCGCCGTACCTGTACTACGTCGCGGCGCCCGACGGCTGCGGCGAGCATGTGTTCTCGAGCTCCTTCGCGCAGTTTGAAGCCGACGCCGCGGCCTACCAGGCCGCGCTGCGGCGAAATGGCGGGCACCTGCCGGCGTGCAAGAAGAAGTGATGCCGCGCCTCGGAGTGCTCGGCTGGCCGGTCGCGCACAGCCGCTCTCCGGCGATGCACAACGCGGCGCTCGCCGTGCTGGGCATGACCGCTTGGCGCTATCAGCGGCTGCCGGTGCCGCCCGCGCTGTTTGCCAACACGGTGCGCGCGCTTGGAGGCTCGGGCTTTCGCGGCGCCAACGTGACCATCCCGCACAAGCACGCCGCGCTCGAGCTTGCCGACCGTGCGAGCGTTGTCGCGCGCGAGATCGGCGCCGCCAACACGCTCTCGTTCGAGGACGACGGAGCGATCGTGGCCGATAACACCGACGCGCACGGCCTGCTGGAGGCGCTGCCGGTCAGCGTTCGCGG
>DASZFR010000189.1:0-10193 GCA_035939635.1 Solirubrobacteraceae bacterium | reverse complement strand
GAACAGCGCGACGGTGTTCTGCGCCGCGGCCAGCAGCGACATGCCACCGATCGAGCTCAGAAGCAGCGCGTGCCACTCGCCGTGCCCGGCTTCGCGCGCCGACAGCGAGCGAGCTCCGAGGAGCACCGCCGCGGCGCCGCCCGCCACGAGGAAGATGTTCAGCACAAGCGACAGATCGTCGAGGCGCAGCGCTCCCGAGACGATCGACTTGTTCGAGTTCCACTGCCATATCGTCAGCCCGAGCGCCGCGCCGAGCACCACCAGCGCGAGCGCCGGCACCAGTTGCGAGCGCACGCGCCTCGAGCGCGCAAGCCCGACGAGCAGCACCAGCACCGCTCCGCCGAGCAGCGCGATCTGCGGCGACAGCGCTGCGAAGTCGACGTGCGGGCCTTTGAGGTGGGTGGTTGCGAGCAGCGCGTTCATTGCTTGTGCTCAACGTCCACGTTGCACGCCACCGTTTCTTGCGCTGCCCCTGGCGCTTGACGCACCCGCGGCGCAGACGGGCACGGCGCCTGTGCCGCGTAGGCCGGCGTCACGGGCGTCGCCAGCGCCTGCTTGACCGACGCTTCGCTGCGGTGCAGCGCGAGCTGGGGGTAGAACGACAGCAGCCCGATGACCGCGAGAATCGGCACGAGCACGGCGCCGTCTGCGAGTGAGATCTCGCGCGAGTGCACGCGCGCGCCGACCCGGTTGTGCATCGAGCGGATCAGCAGCCGCAGTGCGTACACGCTGGCCATCACCACGCCCGCGAACGCGATCACGCAGATCGCGAGCTTGGCTTTGAAGACGCCCAGCAGGATCAGGAACTCGCCCACGAAGTTCGAGGACCCGGGCATCGCCAGCGTCGCCAAGGCCACAAGCAAGAACAAGGACGCGAGCACGGGCGCACGGAAGGCGATTCCGCCCATGTCGCGTATGTCTTCCGAGCCGCCGCTGCGCTGCGCAAGCAGCGCCACGATGAACAGCAGCGGCGCCACAACCAGGCCGTGGTTAACCATCTGCAGGAGTGCGCCCTGGGCTCCTTGCGAGTTCAGCGCGAAGATTCCAAGCGTGATGAAGCCGAGCTGCGCGACCGAGGAGTAGCCGGCGATCAGGCGCGCGTCGGTCTGGCTGAAGGCGACGACCGAGCCGTACAGGATCGACGCCAGCGCGATCAGCAGCATGAGCGTCTGGAAGTGCGCGGCCGCGTGCGGATACAGCGGCAGCACGATCGCCAGAAAGCCGTACGCGCCCACCTTCGAGAGCACGCCCGAGAAGACCATCAGCACCTCGATCGGCATCGCGCGGTAGCCGTCGGGCATCCACCCGTGCAGCGGGAAGGCCGGCATCTTCACCAAGAACGCCGCGGCGAAGAACAGAAAGATCCAGTCCTGCGTGCCGGCGCTCAGGTGGGTCGCCTGCAGCGCCGACAGCACGAACGTGATGTGCCCGCCGGCATGCTGCGACGCCAGCACGCCGGTGGCGATCGCCCCCGCGAGCATCAGCAGGGAGCCGACGAATGTGTAGATGACGAGCTTGATCGTCGCTTTGACGCGCCCAGGCTCCTTGCCCCAGCCGCCGATCAAAAAGTAGAAGGGGATCAGCATCAGGTCAAAGAAGGCGACGAACAGCGCGAGGTCTTGCGCGAGCAGCGCGCCGAGCACCGCCGACTCGGCGAGCAGGAATTGGAAATAGAAAAGCCGCGGGCGCTCCCACGAGCGCAGGTTCGCCGCCAGCGTCGCCGCGGCGAACAGCAGCGTGGCCATGCCCACGAGGGCCACGTTCAGGCCGCTGATCGCGACCTTGTAGTGGATCCCCAGCTCGGAGATCCACGTGACGTCCGTGACGTGCTGAAGGCCGGCGCGACCGCCGTGGTAGTCGGCGATGTAGCCGACCGCGAGGCCGAACGCGGCGAGCGTCCCGAGCAGCGCGAGGCGGGCCGAAAGCGCTTGGCCGGGGTCGCGCACCCCCCGCGCGCGCGCCGCGGGCGCAACGTCGCTCCACCACTGCGGCGGAGGGGAGGCGGACCACGGCCGCCACGACAGCGCCGCCGCGGTCAGGCCGGTCGCCGCCGGCAGCCAGATCAGGATCGAGAGCGGGGGCATCGTGGCTCGGGCTCTTTCAGGACTGCAACAGGAAGTAGAAGCCCACGCCCGTGACGCCGAGCACCAGCAGCGCCGCGTAGTAGCGCACGAAGCCGCTCTGCGCGGCGCGCACGGCCGCCGAGCCCGCGCGAACGATCGCCGTCGTGCCACCCACGAGCGTCTCTTCGATCACGCGCGGGTCGAACACGTCGCGCGCGAAGCGTCCCGCGGCGGCCGCGGGCCTGACGATCAGCGCGTCGATCGCCGCGTCGAAGTACCACGCGTTTGCCAAAAGCTCGTACAGCGGCCGCGCCCGAGCCTGCAGCGCGGCGGCGATCCCCGGGCGAAGCACCCAGATCCGATACGCGATCGCGATGCCGGCAAGCGCGAGCACGGCGCCCACGACAAGCCCCGTGACCAGCAGCCAGTTGCGCGTGTGGGTGGAGTACAGCGACGAGTCGCTAAAGGTCGGACGCAAGAAATCGTCGATGACGAAGTCGGCCTTGGGGATCTGCAACAGGCCCGCGCCAACCGCCCCCAACGCGAGCAGCGACATCGCCACGCGCATCGGCCGTTCGCGTTCGGCGATCGCGTGGTGGGGGCCTGGAAAGCCCACGTCTGTGTCCTCTTCTTCTCCCGTCTCCGGGTTGCGAGGAACCTCGGCGTGGTGGGGATGCCCTTCTTCGAGCTCGCGGGCCTGCTGCACGGGCTCGCCGTGGAACGCTCTAAAGATCATGCGAAACGTGTAGATCGGGGTAAGCAGCGCCCCGACGTAGCCGATCGCATACAGCGCCCAGTGCCAGCCACCGCGCTCGCCGGTTACCAGCAGGATCTCGTCCTTTGAGAAGAAGCCGGAGAAGGGCGGCACGCCCGACAGCGCGAGGCCGCCGACGATAAAGCAGCCGTACGTGAACGGCATCGCCTTGCGAAAGCCGCCCATCTTGGCGAGCGACTGCTCGCCCGCCATCGCCCCGATGAGCGACCCGGCGCCCATGAACAGCAGCGCCTTGAAGAAGGCGTGCGTCATCAGGTGAAACAGGCCGGCGGCGTATGCGCCCACCGACACGCCCATGATCATGTAGCCGATCTGAGACATCGTCGAGTAGGCGATCACGCGCTTGATGTCCAGCTGCACGAGCGCGATCGTTCCGGCCACGAACAGCGTGCTCGCGCCGATCACCGCACCCACGTCCTGAGCCGCGGGGGCGTGTTCGAACAGCGGGTGCATGCGCGCGATCAGATACACGCCGGCGGTCACCATCGTGGCGGCGTGGATCAACGCGCTGACGGGTGTGGGACCTTCCATCGCGTCGGGCAGCCACGTTTGCAGTGGGATCTGCGCCGACTTGGCAAACGCGCCCACCAGCAACAGCACGCAGCCGGCGACAAGGTCGCCGTTGTTGGGCTGGCTGCCGAACGCAGCGCCGCTGGTGGTCCGGTGAAAGCTCTGAAGGAATTCGAGCGTGTGGGTGTGCTTGAAGATGAAATAGGTGCCGAGCACCAGCCCCACGTCGCCGACCACGTTGATCACGAAGGCCTTCAGGCCGGCGCGCGTGGCGGTCGTGCGCCGATACCAGAACGAGATCAGCAGGTAGGACGCGGCGCCCACGAAGGCCCAGCCGACGATCAGCAGCAAGAAGTTGCTGGCGAGCACCAGCAGCACCATCGAGAACACGAAGAAGTTCAGGTACGCGAAGAAGCGCGCATTGCCCCGGTCTTCATCCATGTAGGAGATCGAGTACAGGTGGATCAGCGAGGACACGCCGGTGATCACGAGCAACATGAACACCGACAGCGGGTCCACGAGGATCGAGACGCGCGCGTCGATGCCGGCGGTCACCGCGTAGTTCCACAGCGAGGATGTCAACTGTCGGTGCTCCGGCGCCTTTCCCTGCAACGCGATCAGCGCGCCGATCACCGCGCAGAACGAGAGCGCGATCGCGGCGGTCGCGATCCAGCCCGCGCTGCGCCCGGGCAGCTTGCGATAGCCGAAAGCCACCGTGACGGTGCCGGCCAGCGGGAGCGCGAGCGCGATCCACGCAGATGTGGTGGCGGTCACCCGCGATTCCCCCACGCCGCGCTGAGCCGCGCGGCGATCAACCCTGTAGCTCCCGCAGCTCGTCCACGTCGTCCACCGGCAGCCGCCGGCGGTGGATCGCGACGATCATGCCTAGGCCGATGCACACCTCGCACGCCGCCACGGTCATCACGACCAGCGCAAGGATCTGCCCGTCGCCGTTGCCCCACATGCGCGAGAACGCGATCAGCGCGAGGTTTGCGCCGTTGAGCATCAGCTCGAGGCACAGCAGCACCACGAGCGGGTTGCGCCGGACCGTCACGCCGACGGCGCCGAGCACGAACACGATCGCCGAGACCGCCAGATACCAGCCGATCGTCACGGTAGCGAGCTCCCCGTCGGCTGCGACGCTACCGCCGCGCTCAAGACGCCGGCCGCCTGCTGCGTCGCGGGCCCGCCGCCTACGCCCTCGGCCATCGAGCCGGCGTCGCGCGGCGTCGCGCGGTGCAGCTGCGCTTGCGGCTCCTGCAGGTCTTGCTCGAGGCCGCGACGGCGGCGCGCGAGCACGACCGCGCCGACGGCCGCGATGAGCAGCAAAAACGAGGCGACCTCGAACACGAGCAAAAAGCGCGTGAGCAGCAGCTTGCCGACGTACGCCGGGGTGCCGAACGTCTCCGGGCCGGGACTGTAGGGCGCGCCCTGATGGCGCACGCCCTCGAGCCCGGTGCCCAGCAGGGCGATCATCAGCTCGACGAGCAGCGCCGCGCCGAGCACCGTGGCGCCTATGCGCATGCGCGCGCTCTGGCCGGCCGAGCGATCCGACAGGCGGCCGAGGTCGAAGCGGTCCGGCTCGCCCCCGACGTAGGCGACCACGAACACGTACAGCACCATCACGGCGCCCGCGTACACCACCACCTGCACCGCCGCGACGAACTCCGAGCGCAGCAGCAAGAACAGCACGGCCAGGCACACGAGGTGGAACACGAGCGCGAGCACGCTGTAGAACGCGTCGCGCAAGAGCACCACGCCCAGCGCGCCCGCGATCACGCCGAGGGCAGCGAGGAAGAACAGCACGGCGCTCATCGCCGGCGCCTCACTCGTCCTCGGTCCGCAGCGGCGTGCGCTCGAGCGGCTCGGCCAGCAGCATCTCCTTCGTGAAGATGAGGTCGGAGCGCGAATGGTCTGAGAGCTCGTAATCGTGACCCATCGTGATCGCGTCAAACGGACAGGCCAGCTCGCAGTAGCCGCAGAAGATGCACTGCGCGAGGTTGATCTCATACACCGCCGCGTAACGCTCGCCCGCCGACACGCGGTGCTCGGGCGTGTTCTCCGCGGCCACCACGCGGATGCAGTCCGCCGGGCATGCGGCCGCGCACAGCGAGCAGCCGACGCACTTCTCGAGGCCGGTGTCCTCGAAGCGGTGCAGCTTGTGGCGCCCGCGAAAGCGCGGGTAGACCGGCACCTTCTCCTCCGGGTACTGGACCGTCACCGGCCCCTCGGGGATCCGCGCGAGCGTCGTGCGCAGGCCGCGCAGCGTCTCCACGACCGAGCGCCACGCCCCGCGCGCGACGCCGGGCGCAGGCGGGCGCTGCACCGTGATCGCGTCTTCTCCGGGTGTCCAGGTCATCCTGCGCGCGCCATCCTCAGTGCGTGGCGACGACCACGATCGCGGTTACGAGGGCGTTCACGGTGGCCAAGGGCAGCAGCACCTTCCAGCCGAAGCTCATCAGCTGGTCGTAGCGCAGGCGCGGCAGCGTGGCGCGGACCCAGATGAAGAAAAACGACACCAGCGACATCTTCGCCAGCACCACGATCGGGTCCACCCAGCCGGGGGGGTGGATGCCAAAAGGCATCAGCCAGCCGCCCAGGAACACCGTGGTTGTGATCCCCGCTACTACGAGCACGTTGAGGTACTCGGCGAAGTAGTACGAGGCAAAGCGCCCGCCGCCGAACTCGGTGTTGTAGCCGCCCACCAGCTCGGCATCGGCCTCGGTGAGGTCGAACGGCGCGCGGTTTGTCTCGGCGAAGCCGGCTACCAGGAAGATGAGAAAGCCGGCGAGCTGGGGGATGAAGTACCACATGCCCGCCTGCGCGTGGACGATGCCCGTGAGCGACAGCGTCTGCGCTGTGAACAGCACGCCAACCAGCGCCAGTCCCTGCGCGACCTCGTAGGAGATCAGCTGCGCGGCGGCGCGCATCGCGCCCAAAAACGAGTACTTCGAGCCCGACGACCAGCCTCCCAGCATTACCCCGTAGAAGGCGATCGCGCCGAACGCGAGGATGTACAGCGGGCCGATCGACACGTCGACGCCGTACAGCCCCACGCGCGTGCCGAAGATGTCCTGGGTGTCGCCGAAGGGGATGAGCGCGAACGCGGCGACCGCGGTCAGAATCGAGATCACGGGCGCAATTGCGAACAGGACGCCCGCCGACGTGGTCGGACGAAACTGCTCCTTGGTGAGCAGCTTGAGGATGTCGGCGAGGGGCTGTGCAAGGCCGAACGGGCCAACGCGGTTGGGCCCGTAACGGCCCTGCATGCGCCCGAGCAGCTTGCGCTCGGCGATCAGGATCACGGGCACGAGCTGAAGAGCCACGGCGAAGATCACGAACGACTTGAGGATCTGGATCCACCACGGCTCGTAGTAGCCCACGACGCCGAGCACGCTCATCCGCGCGCGACCTCCATCGCCGGTGCCGGACGCTGCGCGCGCCTGGCCAGAAAACGCAGCGCCGGCGAGTACTCGACCTCGGGCGCCTGCCACAGCGAGCGGTAGCCCTCGAGATCCTGCGCGTCGGGTGCGGGCGCCACCAGCTCGCCTTCGCTCAGCAGCTCCGTGGCGGGAGCGCTCGGGGCGGGGAATCGCGAGGCAGCCTCGCGCTCCTGCCAGCGTACGCCGCGCCCGCCGATCTCCTCGAGTGTGAGGCCGCCGTAGAACGGCACCGCCGCCAGCAGCTGGCTCGACGCGGCCGCCGCGTTGCGCACCCCGAGGTCCAGGCCCAGGCCCAGCGCGAGGTTCGCGATCACGCTCCAGCCGGCCCTCACGGCGCCCGGACGCGCGATCACCGGGCGCAGCCGCTGAAGCCGCCCGTCGGGATGCACGAGCGTCCCCTCCTTCTCCGCGTAGGACTCGGCGGGGAAGACCACGTCGGCGTGCTCGGCGATGCCGGCGGTGAGAAACGCCGCGTGGGCGACCACCGTCTGCGCGCGCGAGAGCGCGCGCTGCCACTGCTCGGCGCCGGGGAGGTCAAGCAGCGGGTCGCACTGCAGCAGGTACAGCCCGTGAAGCTCGCCATCGCCCATCCGTTGCGCGATCTCGCTCGCGCCCGCGCCGTCCGCGTCGTCGTCGCGCCCGTCGGCGCCGTTGGGCTCGCCGGGCGCGCGCAGGCGCGGCGCCAGCAGACCGGGCCCGGCGTTGGGCAGCATCCCCGCCTCGCGCAGGCCGCGCCCGTTGGCGAAGGCCGGCACCTCCAACAACCCCGCGCCGTCGGTGCCGGGCAGCTCCAGCGCCGCGGCGAGCGCCAGCAGCGCGCGCGCCGCCGCCGGGCCGTTGGGTCCGGAGGTGAGGCGCTCGCCCCACAGGACAACGACCTCGCGCGCCGCCGCCCCGGTGCCCCGCGCTCGATCGCCGCCTGTCAGCAGCTCGGCCAGCCTCTTGACCTCGCCCGGATCGGCGCCCGCGTCGCGCGCCAGGCGCTCGTGCTCTGCGCCGCTCAGCGCGGCGAGCAGGGCTCGCAGCAGGGCCGCGGCGCCGCCCGGCGCGAAGCGCAGCGACAGCGCGGCGCGCGGGTCCAGCGCGCTCGCCTGGGGACTGGCCACCGCAAGCGCCATCTCGCGTCTGCGCGCGCCCTTGCGAAGGCGCAGGTCGAATATGGGAGCGTCGTCGATCGGCTCGCAGTCCAGAACGAGCACCGCGTCGGCGAACTCGAGATCCGAGGTTCTGGCTTGGAGCTCCGGTGCTGCCAGCGCGCGCAGCAGGTCGAGCTCGAGCGCCGTTGCGCGACGGCAATCGAGATGGCTCGAGCCGAGCGCCTCGCGCACCATGCGCGCGAGCAAAAAGCCCTCCTCGTTGGTCGCCTGGCCGCCCGCCAGCGCCGCCGTGCCTGGGCCGGCGCGGGAGAGGCCGCGAGCGGCCTCACCAAGCGCGCGCTCCCACGTCACCGGTCGCAGCCGGCCCGCGTCGCGCAGCAGCGGCTGCGTGACGCGCTCGTCGACGTGGATCGACTGGTAGCCGAAGCGCCCCTTGTCGCACAGCCAGCCGTCGTCGACCTCGTCGTTGTCTCTGGCAAGCACGCGCAGCGCGCGGTCGTCTCGCACGGTCAGGCTGACGTTGCACTGGGCCGGGCACAGCGTGCAGACCGAGCCCGAGTCCTCGACGTCCCACGGCCGTGCGCGGAAACGGTACGCGCGCGAGGTCAACGCGCCGACGGGGCACAGCTCGACGATGTTGCCGCTGAACGGCGCGACGTAGGGATGGCCGTCGAACGTGGCGACGAACGAGCTCGAGCCTCGCTCGTCCAACACGAGCTGGTAGTCCTCGGCGATCTCCTGCGAGAAGCGCACGCAGCGGTAGCAGAGGATGCAGCGCTCGCGGTCGATCGCCACCAGCGGCGACAGTTCAAGTGGCTTTACGAAGTGGCGCTTGGGCTCGACAAAGCGCGAGATCCCGGGCCCGTAGCCGAACGTGATGTCCTGCAACGGGCACTCGCCGCCCTTGTCGCACACAGGGCAGTCCAGCGGGTGGTTGACGAGCAAGAACTCAACGACCGAACGCTGCGCGATCTGGACGCGCTCGCTCTGGGTGTGCACCACCATCCCGTCCTTGACCGCGGTCGAGCAGCCGGTCTGCAGCTTGGGAATACCCTCCACCTCGACCAGGCACATGCGGCACGCGCCGACCGGCTGCCCGAGCTTGGGCTCGTAGCAGAACACCGGTATTTCGACGTCGCCGGACTTCGCCGCGTCGACGAGCATCGCGTTTTCCGGCGCCTGCACCTCCAGGCCGTCGATCGAGAACGTGATCAGGCGCTGCTGCGGGCGCGGCATCCTAGGCGCCTCCTGCCGGCGCGTTGGGGGCGGCCAGGTTGCGCAGCTCGCGCTCGGCGCGCGCCCGCTCGATGTGGCGCTCGAGCTCGGGGCGGAACTTTTCGATCATCGAGCCGATCGGCATCGCCATCGAGTCACCGAGGACACACAGGCAGTTGCCGATGATGTGCTGTTGCACCGAGGCCATGATGTCGAGGTCCATCGGCGTGGCTTCGCCGGTGTCGATGCGCTCCAGCATCCTCACCGTCCAGGTCGTGCCCTCGCGGCAGGGTGTGCACTTGCCGCAGGACTCGTGGTGGTAGAAGCGCGCGAGCTTCATCGCCACGTCGAGGATCGGAGTGGCGTCATCGACGACGATGACGGCGCCGGAGCCGATCATCGAGCCCGCCTTGGCCATCGAATCGAAGTCGTAGGCCACGTCGAGGTCGTCGGCGGTGAGGACCGGCGACGACGAGCCCCCCGGAAACCAGCACTTGATCGCCCTCCCCTCCGGCGGGCCGCCGGCGAGGTCGTAGATCAGCTCGCGCGAGGGTATTCCCAGCTCGATCTCGTAGTTGCCCGGCCGGCACACGTGCCCCGAGACAGACACGACCTTGGTACCGGTGGAGGTCGGCGTGCCGAGCTTGGCGTACTGATCGCCGCCGAGCTCGATAACGGTCGGCACCGTGTACATCGTCTCGACGTTGTTGATCAGCGTCGGCTCCTGATAGAGGCCCTGGTTGGCGGGAAACGGCGGCTTCAGGCGCGGGTTGCCGCGCTTGCCTTCGAGCGAGTCGAGCAGCCCGGTCTCCTCTCCGCAGATGTAGGCGCCGGCGCCGCTGTGGACGACGATCGACAACGAGTGTTTTGACCCGAGGATGTCCTCGCCCACATACCCCGCCGCGCGCGCTTCGGTGAGCGCCGCGCGCAGCACCTCGGCCTGCTGGGCGTACTCGCCGCGGATGTAGATGAACGCCCGGTCGAGCTCTGCGGCATAGGACGCGATGACCATGCCCTCGAGCAGCCGGTGGGGGTTCTTCTGCACCAGTTCGCGATCCTTGAACGTTCCCGGCTCTGACTCGTCGGCGTT
>DASZFR010000188.1:0-11543 GCA_035939635.1 Solirubrobacteraceae bacterium | reverse complement strand
GACCTTTCGCCTGATAGGGAACGATTCATCGCGCATTGCAAATGGTTGCTGTCGCAGAACTGCGGGCTGACCCCATTCGGCACGACCAGCGAGGCGAACTCAATGTCGGTCGAGGAACGTTCGACGCTGCTCGATGCGCTGATCGCGGCCGGGGTCGACCCGTCGCATGCATGCATAGGCCGCGCGGTGGCCTGGCTGGGGCGAATCCAGAACGAGGACGGCGGCTGGGGCGAGGACCCGCGCTCCTACGACGACGCGCAGTGGATCGGCAGGGGCGACAGCACCGCCTCGCAGACCGCGTGGGCGCTGCTCGCCCTTCACGCGGCGGGCGAGCGCGGCGACGCGATGCAGCGCGCCATCCAGTGGCTCGTCGACACGCAGCGCTCGGACGGCAGCTGGGACGAGCCCCAGTACACCGGCACCGGGTTTCCCTCCGACTACTACATCAACTACCACCTCTACCGGCTGGCCTTTCCGATCATGGCGCTGGGTCGCTGCCTGTCACAGGGGTGAGCGCGCCGGCGCAGGCGGCCACAGCGCCTCCGGGCGCGCACGCGATCCTCGCGCGAGCCCGCGGCGAGAACTTTCCCGTGGCAAGCCGGGTTCTGCCGCGGGACGTACGCTCAGACCTGCTTGCGATCTACGGTTTCGCGCGCCTGGCCGACGAGCTGGGCGACGCGGTGGCGGGCGACCGGCTGGTGGCGCTGGACTGGCTGGCGGACGAACTCGACAGCGCGTTTGCCGGACGCGCGCAGCACCCGCTGCTCGTGCGCCTGCAGCAGACGGTGCGCGCGCGCAGGTTGCCGCGCGAGCCGTTCGCGCGCCTGATCGAGGCCAACCGCACCGATCAGCGCGTGAGCCACTATGAGACGTGGGAGCAGCTGCGCGCCTACTGCGCGCTCTCGGCAGACCCGGTCGGTGAGCTCGTTTTGCACGTGTTCGACGCGGCCACCCCGCGTCTGATCGAGCTCTCGGATCGCATCTGCACCGCGCTGCAGCTCGTCGAGCACTGCCAGGATGTCGCCGAGGACTACGCCGCGGGCCGCGTCTACTTGCCGCTGGAAGACCTGCGCCGCTTCGGCTGCACGCCCGAGATGCTCGCGCCGGCGGACCGCGCGCAGGCGGGAGCTCTGCCGGCGCCGTTGCGCGACGTGCTCGAGTTCGAGCTGCTCCGCGCGCGCTCTCTGCTCGCCGAAGGACGCCCGCTCGTGCGCGCGCTGCACGGGCGCGCGCGGGTAGCGGTGGCGGCGTTCGTCGCAGGCGGGAGCGCCGCGGCCGACGCGGTGGCGCAAAACGGCTATGAGGTGCGCTTCGGCGCGCCGCGCGCGTCGCGGCTGCGCTTTGCGCGCCAGCTCGCCGCGGTGCTCGCGGCGAGCACCGGGAGGCGCGGTGATCTGGCGGCGCAGGCGTCGCCGGCAGATGCAGGCGAGACGCCGGACGCCGCCGCCGGCGCGGGCGACGACGCGGCGGCGGTGCGCGCGGCCTACCGCGAGTGCGAGGCGATCACGCGCACTCGCGCCGCGAACTTCTACTACGGCATCCGGCTGCTGCCGGCGGCCAAGCGGCGCGCGATGTGCGCGGTGTATGCCTTCGCGCGCCGAGTCGATGACATCGGCGACGGTGCGCTTTTGCCCGACGAGAAGCTGCGCCGCCTGCAGGAGCAGGAGCTCATGCTGGAGCGGCTGCGCGCGACGACGACCGGCCGCGCGAGGGCGGATCGTGAGCCCGGCCCGCGCGGCGACGGCATTGATACAGGCGGCGACGCGGCAGCCGCCGCAGGCAGCGGCGTGGCGGCTGACGCGCACGGCGACGCGGTGATCATCGCCCTCGCCGACGCGTGTGCGCTCTTTCCCCTACCCGTCGAAGCGCTCACGGATCTGATCGAGGGGGTGCGCATGGACGTGCGGGGAGTGACCTACGAGCGCTTCGAAGACCTGCTGCCGTACTGCCGCCGCGTTGCGGGGGCAATCGGGCGCCTGTGTCTGGCGGTGTTCGACGCGGATGCTTCGCAGATGCGATCTGTGCAGGCGCTGGCCGACGACCTCGGCGTGGCGCTGCAGCTGACCAACATCCTGCGCGACCTTCGCGAGGACGCGGATGGCGGCAGGGTCTACCTGCCCGCGGAGGACCTGCGCCGCTTCGGCGTGACCTTGACCGCGGATGCCCAGGCGCAGGGCGCGCGGCTGGACGAACTCGTGTGCTTCGAGGCGCGGCGCGCGCAGGAATGGTTTGACCGCGGCAATCTGCTCGCACCGCTGCTCGACCGCCGCAGCGCGGCGTGCGTGCGAGCGATGGCGCGCATCTACGAGCGGCTGCTGGCGCGCATAGCCGCTGACCCGCAGCGAGCGATGGCCCAACGTGTCGCGCTGGCGCCGTGGGAGAAGGCATGGGTTGCGGCCACGGCGATCCTTGCCCGCGAGCAGCGCGCGCGTAGCGCCCGGCACGGGGGCACGCCGGCGGGGATGGTGCCGTGAGCCCCCAGAGGCGCGTCGCGGTGCTGGGTGGGGGACTCGCGGGCATAGCGGCTGCGTTGGACTGCGCACAGGCGGGCGCCAGCGTGACGCTCGTGGAGGTGCGGCGCCGGCTGGGCGGCGCGGCGTACTCCTTCGAGCGCGATGGCTTGGTGATGGACAACGGACAGCACGTGTTCATGCGCTGCTGCCACGCTTACAGGCGCCTGCTCGTACGTCTGGGCAGCGACCACAACGTGCACGTGCAGCCACGCCTGCGCGTACCTGTGCTGAGCCCCGTCCGCGCGCCGTCAGACCTCCGGCGAGGCCGGCTGCCGGCTCCGCTGCACATGGCCGGATCGCTCGTCCGGTACGGGCACCTCAGCCCCGTCCAACGGCTGCGCGTCGCCCGGGCGGTGATGGCGCTCGGACGGCTGGACGCGCGCGACCCCGCGCTCGACGAGGTTTCGTTTGCGGACTGGCTCGCGCGCCGAGGCCAGGACCGCGACGCGATCGCGCGCTTCTGGGAAGTGATCGTGCGCCCCACACTGAACGCACCCGTGGCCGACGCTTCACTGGCGCTGGCGGCATTCGTGTTTCAAACGGCCCTGCTTGAAGCGGCCGACGCGGGCGACATCGGTTTTCACATCGCACCGCTCAGCGACACGATCGGCGGCCCCGCCGAGGAGGCGCTCGCGCGCGCGGGCGTGCAGGTGTGGCTGGGCGCGCGAGCGGAATCGGTGGAGCCCGAGGGCGACGGCTTTCGCGTCCGCGCCAACTGCGACTCGCTGCTGGCCGAGGCGGTCATCGTCGCCGTGCCGCACGCGCGCGCGGCAGGCCTGCTCGAGCCGCTGCTGCCAGACGTCGCGCGCACGTTGAACGGGATCCCGAGCTCGCCGATCGTGAACCTCCACGTCGTGTTTGACCGGCGCGTTTGCGACGAGCAGTTCGCCGCGGGCGTCGACACGCCGGTGCAGTACATCGTCGACCGCAGCGGGGTGAAGGGCGTGCCGTCCGGGCACCAGTACCTGGCCGTGTCGTTGTCCGGGGCGCGGAACGAGATGGCGATGAGCGTCGATGCGCTGCGCACGACGTACCTGCCGGCGCTTGCGCAGCTGCTGCCGCGCGCTCGCGGGGCGAGCGTGGAGCGCTTCTTTGTGACGCGCGAGCACGCGGCCACGTTCATGGCCGCGCCGGGGGTGGGGGCGCTGCGCCCCCCCGCTCGCACGCCGATAGCGGGGCTGCTGCTGGCGGGCGCGTGGACGGACACGGGCTGGCCGGCGACGCTCGAGGGCGCGGTGCTCAGCGGTCATACCGCCGCCGGCGCGGCGCTGGCGCACCTGCGGCTGGCCGGCGCGCCGCATGCGCGAGCCACCGCCGCTCTGGCCCCCGCGGGGAACGGCGCGTAGCGGTGACCGCGCTGGTGATCGCCGCGCCGCTGCGACTGGAGGCGGCGCTCGTGCGCTCGGCAGCGCGGGGGACGCGCGTGCAGACGACCGGCATGGGTGTCGAGCGATCGCGCAGCGCGGCACCGCGGCTGGGCGGGACGCCGGGCGACGCGCTGCTCGTGCTTGGCTTCTGCGGTGGACTCGACGAGTCCTCGCGTCCCGGCGAAGTCGTGGTGGCCGACGAGGTGTGGGCGGCCGCAGACGAAGGCCACGACAATCGGCCAATCGGGTGCGAGGGCGCGGGGGCGCTGGCCGCAGCCGTCGCCGGCCAGGGGCTGCGCGTGCGCCGCGGGCCGATCGTCAGCGTGGGGCGCATAGCGTTGGGCGAGCGCCGCGCGCAGTTGCACCGAGCCGGTGCGCTGGCGGTGGACATGGAGTCGGCGTGGCTGGCCGCGGGCGCTGCGGGGCGCCCGTTCGGGGTGGTCCGCGTCGTCCTCGACAGCCCCAGCCACGAGCTTTTGCGCCCGGGAATCGCGATCTGGGGCCCCCGGGCGGCGCGGGCGCTGCGGCGCGCGGCGGGCGCCGCGGTTCGAGGCTGGGTGCCGGGGCGGGTAAGGTAGGCGCGATGGCGGTCACGATCAGGCAGAGCACGCGCATGGGCTGGTACCTAATGCGCCAGCGGCTGGCCAAACGCGACAAGTTCCCGCTGCTGGTGGAGCTCGAGCCGCTGTTTCAGTGCAACCTCGAGTGCGCCGGCTGCGGCAAGATCCAGCACCCCGAGCACGTGCTGCGCCGGCGCATGTCGGTGGAGCAGGCGGTGGGAGCGATCGAGGAGTGCGGTGCGCCGATGGTCTCGATCGCCGGCGGCGAGCCCCTGATCCACCCCGAGATCCACCTCATCGCCTCCGAGCTGGTGGCGCGCAAGAAGTTCGTGTACCTCTGCACCAACGCGCTGCTGCTGGAGCGCAAGCTCGACAAATTCAAGCCGAGCCCGTATTTCGCGTGGGCGGTACATATCGACGGCATGCGCGAGCGCCACGACGAATCGGTCGAACGCGAGGGCGTCTTCGACAAGGCGGTCGCTGCGATCGCGGCCGCGAAGCGGGCCGGCTTTCGCGTCACCACCAACACCACCTTCTTCACCCACGATTCGGCTAAGAACGTGCGCGAGGTGCTCGACTTCCTAAACGACGACCTGGAGGTCGACGAGATGATGATCTCGCCGGCCTACGCGTATGAGAAGGCGCCAGACCAGGAGCACTTCCTCGGCGTGGAGCAGACGCGCAGGCTCTTCAGCGAGGCCTTCGCGGGCGGGCGGCGCAAGCGCTGGCGGCTGAACCACAGCCCGCTGTTCTTGGACTTCCTGGAAGGCAACGCGGAATTCGAGTGCACCGCCTGGGGCATCCCCAGCTACTCGCTGTTTGGCTGGCAGCGCCCGTGCTACCTGATGTCCGACGGCTATGTGAGCACGTACAAGGAGCTGATCGAGACGACCGATTGGAGCTCCTACGGACGCGGGCGCGACCCGCGCTGTGAAAACTGCATGGCCCACTGCGGCTACGAGCCCACCGCCGTGCTGCAGACGACCCATTCGCTTCGCCAGTCGCTGCGCGCGCTGGTCGGATAAGGACGCGCGCCGGACGGGTCCGGGGGGTCGTCTACTCGCCGCCCCGCCCCGCGGGGTCGACCGCCGGAATCACCTCCGTGGCCTCGCCGGGCGCCGAGCGAATGTCGCGCCATGTGAGCCCCTCTGCGAGCAGCGCCGGAGCGCCGAGCGCGAGCGCGGTCACCAGCTCGACGGCCTGCAGGATGATGCCGTACGCCAGCGCCTGCCCCGCGCCCACCCCGTAGGCGGCCAGCACCACCAGGCAGGCTGCCTGAAAGACCCCGACGTTGGATGGCGTGGCCGGCAGCACGGCGCTGACGTTCACCGCGAGCAGGATCGCCGCGGCCGTGGCGGGCGTGGCCTTGTCTTGTAGCCCGAGCGCCAGCACGACCATGTAGCAGGAGCCCCACTGCAGCGCCCAGGCAAGGAGCTGGGCGCCGACTGCGGGAATTCCGTGCCGGGGACGGGTGAACACCGTGAGACCGGTGCGCGCGAGCGCGAGTATGCGCCTCACGCCCTGCGCCGCACGCCGCAGGCGCGGCACGCGCGAATGGCTCGCGAGGCGCAGCAGCGGCGGTCCGGTGAGCACCAGCAGGACCAGCAGCGCGGGCACGGCGAGCGCGCCGAGCACGCCAGCTTCGTGTCCTTGAAAGATCGACACGCTGCTGAACGTGATCGCGGCGAGGATCGCGAGCGCCAGCAGGTTGATCAGTGTTTGCGAGAACACCGTGCCGGCGATCACGGCGAGGAGCTGTCGCGTCGGGCCCTGCAGCCGCCGCGCCAGCACGATCACGCGGGTCGGCTCGCCCACGCGGCCGGGGAACACCGCCGAGCCCATCACGCCGATCATCGTTGCCCGGATGACAGGCGGCCAGCGCACGCGCGTGTCGGGCAGCGCGGCGCGCAGAACCTGTTGCCAGGAGATCGAGCGCAGCACCAGCGAAAGCGCCATCAGCAGCAGCGCGAGCGCGATCCAGCCGGGGCTCGCGGTGACGAGGTCGTGCCCGACCATGTGGAGGTCCAGCCGCGACACGGCGAACGCGACGAGGCCCGCGACGGCGAGCGCGACCAGCGGCGCGATCATGTGCCTGCGGCCTAAGCGGCGGCGGCGCGGGCGTGGACCGTTCGTCGCTGGACCCTTCGTCGCTGAAGGCGCGCCGCTCATCTGGCGTGGGTGTATCAGAGTCCCCCGTGGGCTCGCGTCCGCGGCACGCCGCGCATGCGTCCGCGCGCAAGCTCTGTGTCCGCGGGCGCAGCAGTGTGTGCGTCCGCGCGCGCGGCAGCGCGTGCGTCTGCACCACGATGCGCGCCGGCGTCGGCGTGTCTGCGAAGCGCGGCGGAGGTGTATCGTCGCGCCCATGAGAAGCTGGGATGTGGGACAGCTCGACCTCAAGCCGCGGCTGCCAGAGATCATCTCCTCAAGCGACGAGTCTCGTGCGCTGGCGCTGGACCTTGCGGCGGGCGAGAGCCTGTCCGACCACGAGGTCCATGAGCGTCTGTGGATCGTCGTGGTGAGCGGTGAGATCGAGGTGGGCGACGCGGGCGGCATCCGCGCCCGCGGCGGCAGCGGGCTTCTCGTCGAGCTCGACCCGCGCGAGCGCCACGAGGTGCGCGCGCTGCAGGCCTCGCGGCTTTTGATGCTGCTCACGCCGTGGCCGGGCGAGGGGCACCCGGGCGCGATGACGCTCACGCAGAAGCTCTACGCGCGGCGCCACGCGGCGAAGCTGCGCGACGGGGCACCGCCCAGCGCCGCTTGAGCCCGGGGGGGACGGCCGAGCCGCCGCCGGGTGGAGCGCTTGACCGCGATGCGAACATGTGTTCGCATGGGAGACCCGCCGTACAGGCCGGTGAAGGAATTGGAACGGGCGATCGCCCGCGGCGAGCTGGACTTCGCGATCGGATATGCGCGCGAGCTGGGCCAGACGCGCGGCAGCCCGCTCGATCTGAACCTCGCGTTGGGCCTCCTGGCGCTGATCGCCGCGCAGCGTCCGCGCGCCTACGACGCCTGGGCGCTGCGCTGGCTGGGGCGCTGGATCGCCGAGGCGCGCAGGCCGACCATCGCCAGGGCGGCCGAGCTCGCCGGGGCGCTCGCCGACATGGGCGTGCAGCACCCGGGTGCGCGCGAGGCGATCGAGCAGGCGCTGCGCGGCTGACGGGAGGGTGGCCTAGCCCTGGCCGGCGATCGCCGGTTTCTCGCCCGTGTAGCTGACGCGGCCCGTGCCGTTTACCTCGGTGACCGCGAACGGGTACTGCTTGCCGTTGACGATCGCGGTGCAGGTGAATTTGACGCCTAGCTGCTGGAGCACCTGCGCCGGACACGCGACGGTCGCGTGCAGGTGGCGCTGCGTGAGGATCGCCGCGGTGATCGCACTTTGCACTTTGGCGATGTTGAGGATCACCAGCGGCGTGGCGTTGCCATACCGCACGTGGCCCTGCGAGTTGGTCTCGGTCACGTAGATCGGGTAGCTGCCCACGTCGAGGTGCGCGTTGCAGGTGAACGTGTGCGCCGCCTTGCGTGCGACTTTCGGCGGGCACTGCACCGTGGTGGTGATCCCGCGCTGCGCCAGGATCGACTGCGAGATCACGGTGGCGATCGGCCCGGTGTTCAGCGTCGCGGTGCTCGATCCGCAAGCCGCGAGCGAGCAGGCGGCCAGCACGGCGAGCAGCGCGAGGCTTGGCTTTGCCGCGTTTACGCAGAGGAAGCGGCGTTTGCGCGTAGGGCGGATGTAGGCGGTGGCGGGCATGGGCTGGACGAAGGGGTTGCAGCGCACACATCGGCACCTGCGCGCCGCGACCTTAATAGCGCAGGTTTTCGGCGACTTAGGGGCGGCTTCAGGAGCCGGCTGCGGCGGCGTGGCTCTGTGCCCACGCGGAGATCGCGCCGGAGCCCACGACGACCTCGCCGTCGTCGAGCACCAGGATCGGCACGGCGCGCTGGCCGCTGAGCCGCTCTACCTCGGCGCGGTCGCGAGCGCGGTTGGGCCAGGTCCAGAGCTTCAGCGTGCCGCCCCTGACCTTCTTCCACTCATACTCGTGCCCGGCGTCGTCGAGCGCCTTTGCGGCGCGGCCGCAGGGGTGCGCGAACGGCTGGGGCAGGCCTCCGAAGGACTTGCCGTCAGTGCAGGTGTAGAGCACCATCGCCCACCGCAAGCCTAACGCCACGGCGCGGCAGGTGTGCGGCGACGCAAGCGCCAGCGCGCGCTCGCTTACGCCGTGTGGGCGACGATTTCAGCCACCAGCTCGCGCAGGTCGTGGTTGGCCTCGTAGACCATCTGCTGGCGAAGCGCGCCGTTGCCGCCGCGAAGGAGGTCTCGAACCCCCTCGAGCTCGCGCTCGCACCCCAGCTCCTGGGCATGCGGCAACAGGCGCTCCAGCAGCGACTCGGTCCGCTCGCGCACGCCCGACCGCGTGCCCGAAGCGTGATCGAGCAGCTCCGCCTCGAGACCGTGCCGGGCCGCGAGCCAACGATTCTCGTCGAGGATCTCCCAGGGCGGATCGGGCGCGGGCAGCTCGCGGGCGAACTCCTCCACGAGCAGCTTCACGAGCGAGACGACCAGGGCGCCCAGCGCGACGGTGTGCTCGACGCGCGTCTGTGAATCCATCGCTCTTATCTCGATCGTGCCGAGCCGGGGATGCGGCCGCACGTCGTACCACAGAAATGTGTAGTCGTCGATGATGCCGCTGTCGGTGAGCGTCTGCACGCGACGCTGAAAATCCGCCCAGTCGGCAAAGCGCGGCGGCAGGCCGACACGCGGAAAGGCCCTGAAGATCGGCACGCGGCTTGACATCAGCCCGGTCTGCTCGCCGCGCCACAGCGGCGAGTTGGCCGACAGCGCGATCAGCAGCGGGATCTGCGGACGCAGCGCGTTGGCGACGTAGATTGCCTCCTCCGGGTCGGCCATGCCGACGTGGACGTGCATGCCGAACACGAGCTCCTGCCTGGCGATGAATCCAAGCGAGCGGATCAGGCCGCGGTAGCGATCGTCGCTCACCACGCGCTGGTCCTCCCAGCGGGCGAACGGGTGCGTGCCCGCCGCGCCCACCTGCAGCCCCTGCGACTGCGCGCGGTCGCTCGCGAAGGAGCGCAGCGCGACCAGCTCGGCGTGGACGCCCGGCACGTCCGGGCACGGCGGCGTGGCGATCTCTACCACCGACTCGAGGAACTCGGGCTTGATCTCGCCGCGCGGGGGCGGCTCGCGCAGCATCGCGTCGATTGCGCTTACGAGGTCAAGCGACGACGCGTCGAGGATCATCAGCTCCTCCTCGATCCCCACCGTGTAGCGCGGACCCACGAAGTGGTGATCCATGGCGAGCACCCTACCGGGCGCTATCCAGGGCTCTGTGCCGCGTCGCCCGCCCTCGCCCGCTGCCGACGCCACTACGCTACGGCGCAATGGAGGCCATTCAATCGCTGCGCGAGCGCATGGCCGAGCTGGTCGATCTGGACGGCCTGGAGATGCTCGCCACGTGGGACCAGATGGTCATGATGCCGCGTGAAGGCGGCGAGACCAGGGCGCAGCAGCTTGGCACGCTCGCTCGCATCGCCCACGAACGCGCCACGGCCGAGCAGATCGGAGCGCTGCTGGACGAGCTCCAGGACGCGGAGCTGTCCGAGCTCGATCGCGACATAGTGCGACTGGCCCGCCGCGATTGGGAGCGAGCCCGGCGGATTCCTCCCGAGCTGGCGGCGGAGCGCTCGCGCGCACAGGCTTCCGCGCAGGAGATCTGGCGGGAGGCGCGCGCCAACGACGACTTCGCCGCGTTCGCACCGGCGCTCGAGCGCAACGTGGCGCTCGCGCGCGAGTACGCGCGGTGCCTCGACGGTGCGGGTGCTGGGGCGTACGAGGCGCTGCTGAGCGATTACGACTTCGGGCTGCAGACCAGCACGCTGCGCGCCCTGTTCGGCTCGCTGGCGGCCGAGCTGCCGCCGCTGGCCCGAGAAGCCCGCGCGCACTCGCCTAGGCGCGACCTGGCCGTGCCCGTGTCGGCGCAGAGGGCGGCGGTGTCGCAGCTGCTGCGGCGCCTGGGAGTCGACGAACGCGGCTGGCGGGTGGACGTGTCGCCCCACCCGTTCACCGCGTGGATCGGGCACGGCGACACGCGCGTGACCACTCGCTACAGCGACGACAACGCGGAGTCGCTGCTCAGCTCGCTGCACGAGTACGGCCATGCGCTGTATGAGCGCCAGGTCGACCCAAGCCTGCAGCGCACCAACCTCGGCGCCGGCACGTCGATGTCGATTCACGAGTCCCAGAGCAAGCTGTGGGAGAACCAAGTCGCACGCCACCCCGCGTTCGCCGAGCCGATGGCCGAAGAGCTCGCGCACGCCGGCTTCGACATCACCCCCGAGCGACTGCACGCGGCGATCACCGGCGTCGAACCGTCGCTCATCCGCGTGTCCGCGGACCCGCTCACCTATCCGCTGCACATCGTGGCGCGCTTCGAACTGGAGCTCGCGATGATCGAAGGCGACCTCGCGGCCGGCGACCTCCCGGCGGCGTGGCGCGATGCGATGCGCAGGCTGCTTGGCGTGGACGTGCCCTCGGACGCTGCCGGGTGCCTGCAGGACGTGCACTGGGCGGCGGGCAGCTTCGGCTATTTCCCCAGCTACGCGATCGGCTGCCTGATCGCAGCGCAGTTGTGGGAGGCCTTGGAGTCAGACATCGGCCCGCGCGATGAGGATCTGCGCCGCGGCGCGGTCGCTGCCATCCAGCGCTGGCTCGGCGAGCGCGTGCACCGCTACGGCAGGCGCTTGGACACGCTGCCGCTGGTCGAGCAGGCCACCGGCCGAGAACTCGCTGCGGAGCCGTTTCTGCGATACGTGGCGCCGCTGGCTGGGCATGCAAGATGAAACCCGCGCTCGCCCTGCGCGGCTCGCGCCGGTGGGCGACAGTCGCGATACCGCCCGGCCGCGCGACGAGGAGGTGCATCGGCCGCTCGCCCGCGGCGGGGAGGTGCTGATCCGCCCGATCCGCCCCGAGGACAAGCGGGGGTTGCAGCAGGGAATCGAACGGCTGACGCCGCAGTCGCGCTACCGGCGCTTCTTCTCCCCGATGCCGCGGGTGACGAGCGCCCAGATGCGCTACCTCACCGAGGTCG
>DASZFR010000187.1:0-11169 GCA_035939635.1 Solirubrobacteraceae bacterium | reverse complement strand
CACCTTTCGGTCCTTCTTTGCCTTCTTTCCCTGCGGGTCCTTCTTTCCCCTGCGCTCCTTCTTTGCCTTCCGCGCCGAGTTCAGTCAGCGTGTAGCCTGGTTTACATACCCCGCTTTTGGGGGTGACGATCGGCTTGCCTTCTTTACCCGGAAGGCAGACTTTGGTACCGCCAGCAGCGAAGACCGTGCCGACAGTCAGCGCGAGCACCGCCAGTACGGCAACTGCGAGAACAATCCGTTTCATCGGGAGCCTCCCCTTGTCGCTGGCGCGCATGCCCTTCGATCGCGCCTGTCCGCGGCTGACCCTACTCCGCCGCGGGCGCAAGCGTGGCTCTCGGCAGGGCACCGGCGTAGTGGGAGCCCGCGCGCGGCGGCCCGATGCGTGGTGGGGCGCTAAGCGTGTGAGGGTGACCCTGGCTCGAGAGGCATCCAAACGATTGCTCGCAGAGGCGACGACCGAAATCGAACCGGCAGGGCCATAGTCGCCGCGCCGCATTGAGCTGCTCGTGCCCGATCGCATATCGGGGGGCGCCGCCAGTAGGGACCGCGAGCTCGCCGGCGAGACCTTCTCGCAGCGGCCTGCTCCGGGCTGGCTCGCGTCGACGTCTGCGTCGGCCCGAGCCGGTGATCGTCACTGACGCCCGATGGCGTGCTTGGCTGGCCTTCGCAGCAAATAGTCGCTATTTGCGGACGATTTCCGATGTTGAACACACGAGCACGACACATGCAAGGATCTGCGGTGTAACGTCGCCCATGGCGGGGGGCACGCTGGGTGTCACAGACGCTCAGCTTGGACTGCCACCATCTCAGCTTGGATTGCCACCACCGCGGGGGCACGCTGGGTGTCACAGACGCTCAAGTTGGACTGCCACCACGCGGGCATACCTGGCTAGCTACTAGACAGGAGGCGCGAGATGCGTTCGATCTCCTCTGCCGCCGCGGGGCTCGCGGCGACATGTGTGTTGCTTGTGGTGGCTCCGGCGATCGCCGCTGCCAATGTTCGCTTCCACCAAGGTTTCAACAAAAACACCGCCGGGTGGTGTGACGAAAGCGGCTCGCCGTGTGACGGGGTGAGCACCGGCACTATCACCCGTGAGAAGTCGGGCTTCAGCAACGGCGGCGGCTATGGCAGCGGCATCGAAGCTGCCAAGGGTCGGTACTACGCCAGGCTGCGCACGCCTAGCGAACCGAGTTGTATGCCCGGCATGTCCGGATCGCAATGCAACGGACCCTACAGCGCTCTGGGACTCGGGTTCACCGACGCACAGTTCCCAAAGAACGGCTACATGACGCTGCTCAGCGTCTACCTGGATACGGGCTTCGCGGCGACCCACCACGACTATCGCTTTGACCTCGAGTCGGCGATCAACAACACGAGCGGCAGTTATCTGCAGGGATTCGACTTCAACGCAGGAACCACGCTGTCGAGCGAACCGACTCCAGGCTTTGTGATCGGCGCGAGCACCAATGCGGACAGGTCGAGCTCGTTTCCGGAGAACCCCTGTCCAAGTCCGAGTGAACCGCCGAACTCTTGTCGGGTACCGGTCACGATCACAACCCCCGGCTGGTACACGTTCCGTCACACCTTCCGTGACGTGGGCGGTGCGTTGACCGTCACGCTTCAGATACTCACGCCTTCCGGAACAACCGTCCCCGGGGCCAGTTGGATGATCACCTCACAGAATCCGCCTTCGACCGCCGGCGGGCCGGCGCTTCTGTGGTTTCCGAACCAGGAAATCAACGAACTGGCGATCGACAGCACGCTACTGCGCTCGGTCAAAAAGTGAGGCTCCGTGAGAGCGCAGTCGCCTCGACCGGAAGCCGTTATAGATCACGATGAAGGAGAACGACGATGAACTACAGAATCATGCGCAGGCTCGTCTTGGTGGGGTTAGCGGGGCTCGCGATGGCCGTGATGGCCGGGCCGGCGATGGCAACGAAGCTCCCGCTCAACGTTACCTGCCCGGAATTCAATTCCGAAGACAAAACCGATAGTACGGTCTTCCAGGGCAAAGCCAAGAACCTGCTCGTCCCGGCAGGCCACTCGTGCGTGATATGGGGCGCGGACGTCACGAAGAACGTGACGGTGGAAAGCGGCGGCTTCTTCGGCGCCAGCAACTCGACGATCGGCCGCGATCTGATCAGCCACAGCGCCTTAGTCATCGACAGCGGGGTCTACTACACGCCCGGAGGCAAAGGACCGGGACCGGTGACGGTCGGCCGCGACGTGATCCTCACCGGCTCATCAGACAACCTCGACTTCTGCGACACGACCGTGATTCGCGATTTCAGCGTAAACGGGCTTCACAACGCGTTTGAGCTGCAGATCGGCGACAGCTCCAAACGGGACCTCGACTACACAGGCAACTTCTACAGCTGTCAAGGAGAATCCGAAGGAGCCCCATTCAGCCTCTCGCCGCCGGTCACCGTCAACCGTGATCTGATCATCACCAACAGCACGTTTGGCCTGCTCGACGTGGCGAATGACTCGATCGGGCGCAACCTGACGGTCGCCAACGACGTCGCGACCTATGAAAAAGAAGGCTACCTGTCGGCGGGTCAGGGCATGTGGGTCAACAACGACAGCATCGGGCGCACCGCGAACTGCTTCGGCGACACGCCGGCCCTGGCGAGCGCCGGGCCGGATGCACAACAGAACACTGCAGGCAAGGCAAACAACTGCAAATTCTAGGTCGCCAGAGCACGGACGAGCGCGACATCAAGTCCACGAGGGCCCGCCGTCGGCGGGCCCTCGCCCCGGTGGGCCGAGTACGACACCACGCTGGTGCTGAAGGTGGCGCAGCCTGTTCTCCGCGTCATGGGGGCTGTTGCTTGAACTAGTGCCCAATCGAATCGGGGGTGAGCCCTCACATGGCCGCTCACGCGGTCGGAATCCGGCATGAGCAGGGGCGCCTGGCGCGCGGCGTCCAGCGGTAAACGGCTTCTCTCTGAGGGAGGATTTCGGGACAAGGTGGGGACAAAGTTCGCCACCGGGGGCGGACGCGCGCAAGCAAAAACGCCTATTTAGAGGGAGACTTGAGAGGCGACGACCGGAATCGAACCGGTGTAAACGGCTTTGCAGGCCGCTGCGTAGCCACTCCGCCACGTCGCCGAGAGCCCGCCAAGCCTAGCGTGCCCCGAAGCTGCGCCGGCGCCGACGGGTGCAAAGCTGCGACAGCCGCGCTGGTACGCTCTGGTGCCGTTGCAACGCCCCCTCGGGGCGATTAGCTCAGCTGGGAGAGCGCCGCCTCGACAAGGCGGAGGTCGCAGGTTCGAGCCCCGCATCGCCCATGTAAGGAAACCCCCGCTAAGCGGGGGTTTCCTGCTTTGCGGGGAGGCTCGGCCGAAGGTGCCCCGGAGAGAAAAGTGGAGGATAGGTGCAGCACTTCTTAGCCCAGCATCCCTAGCAAGCTCGTCATCGCCTCCGGCTCGGTCGGCAGCTCCGCCAACAGCGCGGAAACCCCTTCTGCGAATATCGATTTCACGACACCATGGGCCAATTCCCGGTACCCGGCGAGGCGAAAATCGAAGGCGGCTCTGTCGGTAGCGCGACCCCAGCCAAGGATTGTCCCAGCTCCGAACCTACGCTCGAACAGAAGATGGTAGTGACCGTGCGAGGTAGCAGCGGGCACGTTCTCGAAGCGCGCCGCGCCTAGGGCATTTCGAGGTCACTAGCGGGGCTGGACCACCCTAGCCGTCAGGGCGTTTGCGGGTCTGCGAGGGTTACGCTCGGCTAGGCCGCTCGCCAAGCCTTGACGAAGTAGTAGATGGCGAACGTACTGAACCCTGCTGCTGCCACTGGCAATCCCGCTAGCAGACCGAATACGAGCGCGCCCAGAAGAAATCCAATGCCGGTAGCGAGGTGTTGACTTCTGGGAGGAGCTGCCTTGGAGGGGCGCATGGTCCCAGGATACCGGGTGTTGGTGACGTGGTACGACGCCCTTTTTTACTCTTGGTGCGCGAGCCGACTGCCCTGAGTTACTGCAAGTGCCGTTCACCGATTCAATTCTCTAACCCCGGCATTGAAAGAGTGAAACGCAGCGCCGGCTGCCGGGGATGGTGAAACAGCCGGCCGCGAGGGATCACCCAGCGGCCAGCCTTCGCAGCGTAGTTCAGGACGCAAGAGCGCTCAAATCCGGCTGGCGCGCCGTTGCTGGGATAGTTTGTGCGGAAGTGTCACGAACTGGCTGTTTCAAGCCAATCCGAGTGGGTTAGGCCACGCGGCGTATGCCTCCGTATCCGGCTTTTCGCCTCGACAAGGCGGAGGTCACTGGTTCGAGCGGAGTATCGTCCACCCCTAACAGGCGAGTGCCTTGGAGCCCGAGATATCGGGCTCCAAGCAGTTTGCAGGCGAGATATGCGCGCCGAGGTCGCAACCTGACGGGCTGCGTCAAAGGCGCGCGCCTCCGCACTTGTGGCGCGTTGGACGCTTCAGGGCGCAACGCGCGATGCCCCTGGAGCGGGCACCACCTTCCCGACATCTTCACCTACCCGAGCCTGCGCGACGGCAACCAGCTGACCCACCTGCTGCACCGGCGCCTCAGCTGTGGTCAGCGCGCTTGACGCGTCTGACGCGAGCACGCTGGCGGTCTGGAGCACGGGTGCGGTTACCGGGTTCAGCAGGGCCCCGACGGCGCTCGGTGCGAGCGGCAGCTGGCGTGCCGGCCCACTGCCGGCTAGATCGACGTGCGGCGTGACTGCGGTAGAAGCTAGGCGCCTTGCCGGTGCCGACGCGATCCCCTGCGCACGTAGCGTTGCCGCGGTCGTCGGGAGGGCCGGCGGAGCGCCTTCGCCCTGCGCGGGGGCCGGCGCCGGCCGCTCCGACCCGGCCAGATGTCCCTGGCGTCTCGCCGCGAATGACCGAATAACAGTTCCGCCTCGCGACCCCGCAGTGTCTCGCGCGACTACCGCGGCCGATTGCCGCTCCACGCCGCCCGTCGGCCGCCCCGCCCTGGCGACCGACCGCGAGGCTGGCGCAGAGCCCACGCCAGCCACGATCGGCGGCGCCGCGACGACGACCGCGGCTGTCAGTGCCGCGGCACCCCAGTGGGCGCCGAGGTGCGCCGAACTCACTCGTGCCGTGGCGCGCTGCGGCGCGAACCGGCAGCCCCGTGCCACGCTGCGCGTCGCCCGACGCAACCCCCCGACCCAGTGCGGCAACAAACCGAACACTCCTGCCAACGCGCGCGACCCCGCAAGTGCTTCACGCGCGCGCCCGCGCGCGCGAAACACCAGCTGTCGCACCTGGGGCTCGCTGACGCCGAGCGCACGGGCGGCATCGCGGCCACTGCGCCCGTAAACGGTGGTGAGCAGCAGCGCGTCGCGCTCGTGCGGCGGCAGCTCGGCCACTGCGGCGAGGGTCGCTCGGAGTTGTGCCCTGCGCTCGAGCACGTCATGTGGCGAGCTCGCGCCCACGAGTGCCAACGACAGCTCTGCCGCGGGCTCTGATTGAGCGCGCAGCAGCTGCAGTGACGACCGGTGGGAGATCGTGAACAGCCAGGCCCGAGCGTTTCGCACCTCGCATCCGCGCCGCAGCGCGCGCCACGCGCTGATGAGTGCGTGCTGCAGCGCGTCCTGCGCTGCACCATCGCCCACGATCGAGCGGCAGTGAGCAAGCAGAAGCCGGCGGTGCCTTTGCACGAGCTGCGCGAAAGCGGCTTCGTCCCCGAGCCGCGCAAGCTCAATCAGACGAGCGTCACGCACGGTTAACTCGACGACCCATGCAAGCAGCGATCGGAGCCTGCGCGCCGCCCTCTGGACATCTGTTCGAACTTCGCAACAACGGGCCTCCCGCGTGCATCTCACATCTGAGTCGTTGTTTCGCATCGAGTTCCCGCGGGACAGGGCGCGGCTGGCGCGCTGGCAGGGCGCGCTCGTGCCCGCACCCGCCTGACAGCAGCCGTCCGCGGCGGGCGTATAGCGTCCGCCGCGTGGCGGCCGCACACGACCCCGACGCGTTCGTCATCGAGCACGCCGATGTACGTGAGGGCGTGCGGCTCGCCTACGTGCGCGCAGGTGCCGGCGGCTATCCGCTGGTGCTCGTGCACGGTTGGCCGGAGACCAAGCGAATCTGGTGGCGCAACATCGCCCCACTCGCCGAAGCCGGGTTTGACGTGATCGCGCCCGACCTGCGCGGCTTCGGCGACTCCGGGCTCGCGCCTGACGGCTTCTACGATCTCGCAGCGCACGCGCGCGACATCCATGGGCTCGTGCACGAGGTATTGGGCATCGACCGCTGCGCCGGCGTTGGTGGCGATCTCGGGGGCGGCGTCGTGCAGGACCTCGCGCTGCGCTTCCCCGGCTTCGTGGATCGGCAGCTGCTGTTCAACTGCGTACTGCCGCTGCTCGGCGACGCCTACGAGGCGGCGGGCATATCTGTGGTGCCCTCTCGCGTGACACGGATGGCGGCCGACTACTTTTTGCGACAGGGCCGCGAAGCCGACGCGCTCGCCGCCGAGCTCGCGGACGCCGAGCGCCGCCGTCGCTACGTGGCCGAGTTCTACGGCCATCGCTTCTGGGCCAGCCCGGGCAGCTTCTCGCGCGAGGAGGTGGACTTCATGACCGAGCCGTTCGCCGACGGCGACCGTCTGCGTGCTGGCTGGGGAAACTACGAGAGCGCGCTGGGATCGCGGCCGCTGTCTGAGCCGCCGCACTTTTTTGAGGTGAGCGACGTTCCCACCCTCGCGCTGTACGGACCCGAGGATCACGTGATCTGGCGTGAGTTCCCGACGATGTGCGAAGTCGCCTTCCGCGTGCTCGTGGGCCCCTACGTGGTTCCGCGAGCGGGACACTTCATGCAGTGGGAACGCGCGGCCCTGCTCAACCGAACCCTGGAGTACTTCCTCGCCGACCTACGCGCGGGATGGGGCCGCAACTGACGTGAGCGATCAACCGGTCACGATCGATGCGGCGATGTCGGAGGCAAAAGGCGTGCGCAGGGGCGCGCCCGACGAGGCGCCCGCTATGGCGCGCGTACTGGCGAGGGCGTTCTACGACGATCCGGTTTTCAGCTGGGTCCTGCACGCTGACCGCAACCGTGCACGAATACTCGAGCGGGGCTTCGAGCTGTTTTTGCGCCGTGTGTGGATGGAGCAGGAGGAGACCTACACCACGCCCGGGGTGGTCGGCGCCGCGGTGTGGGAGCGCCCGGGCATGTGGCAGCTGAGCGCCGGGCGCCAGTTGCGGCTGCTGCCGGCGATGGCCGCTGTCTTTCGCAACCGCCTGCCGCGAGTGCTGCGGGCGCTGATCGCGCTCGAAGGCGGACACCCGCGCGAGCCGCCGCACTACTACCTGCCCTTCATCGGCGTCGCGCCCGAGTGGCAGGGGCGAGGGCTCGGGTCGGCGCTGCTCGCGCCGGTTCTCGAGCGCTGCGACCGCGAGCGCGTTCCCGCGTTTCTGGAGCCCTCCACGCCGCGCAACCGCGCGCTGTATGAACGGCACGGCTTCGCGGTCACCGAAGAGTTTCGCCTCGGACGCACGGCGCCGCCGCAGTGGCGCATGTGGCGCGAGCCCGCGCCACAGCCACACGCCGGCTAGCTGCAGGCGCGCCGAACCACACCGAGCCGCGGAACCAGCACGACGCGGCGCGTCCCACCCAACAGCGCCGCTCTATGCTCGATCGCATGTGCGGCCGCTACACCAACACCGCCGGTGTTGAAGAGCTGAACGACCGCTTCGGCGTTCCGTTCAGCGACACCGCCGGCACGCACCGCTACAACGTCGCGCCCACCGAAGAGGTGCTCGCGATCGTGTCGCCCAAGGGCACGCCCGAAGCGCGTCTGCTGCGCTGGGGTCTCGTCCCTTCGTGGTCGCACGAGCTCGGCTCGTCGCACAAGCTGATCAACGCGCGCATCGAGACCGTGACCACGACCCCGGCGTACAGGCGCCTGATCCCGCGCGGCGCGCGACGCGCGCTGCAGATCGCCGACGGTTACTTCGAGTGGCTCAAACCGGAGCACCGCGGACAGCCGCGGCAGCCCTTCTACTTCCAGGTCGACGGCGGCATCCCGTTCGCCTTCGCCTCGGTGTGGACGCCGGCCAAGGTCGACGGCGAGTGGATCGCAAGCGTCTCGTTGCTGACCTGCGACGCGCGCCCGATCCCGGTGGTCGCTGCGATCCACTCGCGCATGCCCGTGATCCTCGCCGACTCAGACGTGCAGCGCGCGTGGCTGGACGATTCACTCGACGCCGAGGAAGCGCTCGCGCTGTGCGCGCCGCTCGCCCCCGAGCGGGTAACCGCTGCGCCCGCCAACCCCGCTGTGAACAAGGTCGACGGAGCGCCCGAGGGGCCGGAGCTTCTGCACGCGCCCGCGCAGAGCCAGAGCCACACCGAGAGCCAGACCCAGCTCGCTTTGTGACTTAGCTCCGGCCGCGGTCGTGAGTGGATCTCGGGCCGTCGAAATGCAGTTCGCGCGCCTCCGTGCCGATACATGCGCGTGGCCTGTGATCACATCGCACCGCATAGCGGCGGCGCGCGCTACCTGCGCAACACGGGTGAGCTCGAGCTGACGCTCGTATGCGACGCCTGCGGCCAGGTGAGTAGGCGCATGGGGCGAATCGGCTACCGCCTCGAGCCGCGGCGCCTGGTGGTGCAGGTGGCCGAGCTGATCGCGCGCGAGCTCGCGCTCGGCGACGCGCAGGCCGCGCGCGTGCGCTTCGCCGCGCTGGTGTGCGGCGTGGGGCGCGATCAGATCCCTGCGAAGATCCTGCGGAAGCCCGGATCTCTCACGGCGCAGGAGTGGCGCGAGGTGCAGCGCCAGCCCGAGCTCGCGGCCGCGCTGCTGGGCGACGTGAGCATGGACGACATCCGCGAGTGGATCCTCTGCCACCGCGAGCGCCCAGACGGCAGCGGCTACCCGCGCGGGCTGCGCGGCGAGCAGATCCCGCTCGAGGCCCGCATCCTCGCGGTCGCCGACGCGTACACCGCGATGGTCAGCGAGCGGCCCTACCGTCGGCCGCGTGACCATCGCGACGCCTGCCGCGAGTTGCTTCGCTGCGCCGGCACACAGTTCGACGCCGAGGTCGTCAAGGCGTTCTTGCAGGCCTCGCACGGCCCTCGTGCGAGCCTGGGCCGGGCCGCCGCGTGAGCGACTAGGCGCCGTAAGCTGGCACCCGTGAGCGCCGCCGCGCCCGACTTCGGGCAGACAGCCGACGACTACGCGCGCCACCGCGCGGGCTTCCCCGAGCAGCTCGTCGAGCGGCTGCGCGAGTCGGGCATCGTGTGGCCGGGCGCCCGCGCGGTGGACGTCGGCACCGGCACCGGCAGCCTCGCGAGGCTGCTCGCCGCCGGCGGCTGCGAGGTCACGGCGGTCGACATCGCTGAGCCGCTGATCGAGCAGGCGCGGCGCTTGGACGTTGACGCGGGCGTGCGCATAACGTATGTACACGCGCGCGCGGAGCAGACCGGTCTGCCGGCGAGCTCCTACGACCTCGCGTGCGCTGGGCAGTGCTGGCACTGGTTCGACAGGCCCGCCGCCGCCGCCGAGCTGCGCCGCCTGCTGCGCGCGGGCGCGACCGCGCTGATCGCCCACTTCGACTGGCTGCCGCTCACGGGCAACGTGGTGCAGGCCACCGAGGAGGTGATCCTTCGCCATAGCCCGCGGTGGCAATTCGCCAAAGGCACAGGGCTGTACCCCCAGTGGCTGACCGACCTGCGCGAAGCGGGCTTTGAGGCCGTGCAGACCTTCTCGTTTGACGTCGACGTGGCCTACACGCACGAGTCGTGGATCGGGCGCCTGCGCGCGAGCGCGCCGATCTTGGGCACGCTGCCCAACGACGCGGTGCAGCCATTCTGCGAGGAGATGACAGCCCTGCTGGGCGCGCGCTTCGCCGCCGAGCCGCTGCTGGTCCCGCACCGGGTGTGGGCGGTGACAGCCCGGGCGCCCAGCTGACGGATTAGCCTGCAACGCGACATGCCAGTCAACGTGACCCTCCCCGACGGCGCCGGGCTCGCGCTCGACGACGGCGCTACCGGCGCCGACGCAGCGGCCGCGATCGGCCCCGGGCTCGCGCGCGCCGCGCTCGCGGTGGAGATCGTCGACGGGCAGCGCGACGGCCGCCACGAGCTACGCGACCTCGCTGCGCCGCTACCCGACGGCGCGCGCCTTCAGATCGTCACCAGCAAGAGCGGCGGCGAGGCGCTGCAGCTGATCCGCCACGACGCCGCGCACGTGCTCGCCACCGCGGTTCTGGAGCTGTACCCGGGCGTGAAGATCTCGATCGGCCCCGCGATCGAGGAGGGCTTCTATTACGACTTCGACTTCCCGCCGGGCACCTCGGTCTCGGAGGTGGACTTCGAGCGCATCGAAGAGCGCATGCGTGCGCACATCAAGGCCGCCGAGCCGTTCGTGCGGGCTGACGTCTCGCCGCAGCAGGCGCGCGAGCGCTTCGCCGCGGAGGAGCAGGACTACAAGGTCGAGCTGATCGACGATCTCGTCGAGGCCGCCAAGCGGTCCGGCGAGCCGCTGCACAGCGTGTCGCTGTACACCAACGGCCCGTTCACCGATCTCTGCCGCGGGCCGCACGCGCCCACCACAGCGAGCATCGGCGCGTTCAAGCTGCAGTCGGTGGCCGGCGCGTACTGGCGCGGCGACTCCGCGCGCACGATGCTCACGCGCATCTACGGCACCGCATTCTTCTCCGCCGCCGACCTGGCAGAGCACCTCGAGCGCCTCGAGCAGGCGCGAGCCCGCGACCATCGCCGGCTCGGGCGCGAGCTTGACCTGTTCATGTTCTCCGAGCTCTCGCCGGGGAGCCCGTTCTGGAAGCCGGCGGGGATGGCGCTGTTCAACGTGCTCACCGATCTGTGGCGGCGCGAGAATAGCGCGCGCGGCTACCGCGAGGTGCGCACGCCGATCCTGTTCGACGTGGAGCTGTTCGTGCAGTCGGGGCACTGGGAGAAGTACCGCGAGCACATGTACTTCACGGAGGTCGAGACGCACCCGATGGCGCTCAAGCCGATGAACTGTCCCGCGCACATACAGATCTTCAACGACACGCGTCACTCCTACCGCGACCTACCCGTGCGCCTGTCCGAGGCCGGGATCGTGCACCGCCACGAGCCCAGCGGAGTGCTGCACGGGCTGCTGCGCGTGCGTCACATCACCCAGGACGACGCGCACATCTTCTGCACCGACGAGCAGGTGCAGGAGGAGGTGGAAAAGTGCCTGC